>NZ_JAPTFO010000009.1:0-87583 GCF_030985515.1 Stenotrophomonas sp. Sm10 | reverse complement strand
GAACTCGGTAGCGCCGGGCCATGCCCGGCGGGATTCCGCGTCCATCGGCGTGCTGCCGGAAATTGCAGCACGCGCCGAGGCTGCCATCGCGATTCGCCACGATCTGCATCGGCACCCGGAGTTGGCCTTCGAGGAGCATCGCACCAGTGCACGTGTGGCCGAGCTGCTGCAGCAGTGGGGTTATGAGGTGACCACCGGGCTCGGCGGCACCGGTGTGGTCGGCACGCTGCAGCGCGGGCAGGGCAGCCGTCGTCTCGGCCTGCGCGCCGACATCGACGCACTGCCGATCCACGAGGACTCCGGCCTGGCCTACGCCAGCCAGACCGAGGGCCTGATGCATGCCTGCGGCCACGATGGGCATACCGCCATCCTGCTGTCTGCGGCGCATTACCTGGCCCATCACGGGCGCATCGACGGCACCCTGCAGCTGGTGTTCCAGCCTGCTGAGGAGACGGGTTCGGGCGCGTCGAAGATGATTGCCGATGGCTTGTTCGAGCGTTTCCCGGTGGATGCGATCTATGGGCTGCACAACTGGCCGGGCGTGCCGGTGGGCAACTTCGGCTTTGTCGATGGCCCGGCGATGGCATCGGTGGATTGGGCACGGCTGAAGGTGATCGGCAAGGGTGGCCATGGCGCCGAGCCACAGGGCAGCGTGGATCCGATTCTGGTCGCCGCGCACATCATCACTGCGCTGCAGAGCGTGGTGTCGCGCAATGTCGATCCGCGGCAGATGGGCGTGGTCACCGTCGGTTCGATCCACGGCGGGCAGGCCGCCAACGTGATTCCGGACGTGGTCGAGCTGAAGCTGACCGTGCGCGCCTACCTGCCGGAAGTGCGCGACACCCTGCGGCGCCGGGTCACCGAGATTGCCGAACAGACCGCCGCCGCGTTCGGTGCGCGCGCCGAGATCGAATTCCCGCGCGGCTTCCCCAGTGTGATCAACCATCCGCAACAGACCGCCTACATCCGCGAGGTGGCCGTGCAGGGCTTCGGCGCCGGACAGGTGGTGCCCGAATTCGCGCCGCGCACGGCCAGCGAGGATTTCGCGTTCCTGCTGCAGGCGCGGCCGGGCAGTTTCGTGTTCGTCGGCAACGGTGACAGTGCATCGCTGCACAGCCCGCGCTATGTGTTCAACGACGCCGCCATTGCCCCCGCCGCCAGCCTGTGGGCGCGGCTGGCCGAAGATTACCTGGTGAAGGACGCGACATGAGCCACGACGAACGCTTCCGCTATACCTCGGTCGACGACCCGCTGGCGCGGCCGTTGTTCGATGGCCTGGAGCAGGAATATGACAGTCGCTACGCTGATGTGCGTCGACGCATCGGTGGCAGCGCTCGCGAGGAGCTGCAGCGCTACCCGGCGCAGGCCTTTGCGGCCCCGGTGGGCGCCTTCGTGCTGCTGCTGCGCGACGGGGTGGCGATTTCCGGCGGTGCGTTCATGCCGCACCGCGATCCGGATACCGCCGAATTCAAGCGCATCTGGACACTGCCCGGGCTGCGTCGCCAGGGCATTGCGCGGCGCGTGCTGCAGGAGCTGGAAGAGCAGGCGGCGCGGCAAGGGTACCGGAGGGTGTTCCTGACGACCGGCTTCCGCCAGCCTGAAGCTGTTGGCCTGTACCTGAGCCACGGCTACACCGCGCTTTTCGATCTGGAGGCCGACCCGGAAACGGTTGCGCATCTGCCGTTCGAGAAGCACCTGCGGGCGACGACGCCCGTCGTTGCACCCCCGCAGGCACTGCTGCACGGAGCCCACGCATGAGCACACCGTCGACCGCGCTGGAGGGCATTGCCGCTCGTCCGGCGCCAGCACCGGCGTTGAAGATCGTGCCGGCCCGGCATCCGCTGCAGGTCTTCGGCACGGTGCTGGCACTGGCGCTGATCCTGATCGGGCTGCAGTCCGTGCTGGGCAATCCGCGCTGGGGTTGGGGCACCTTCGCCGAGTGGTTCTTCGCACGCCCGGTGTTGGAAGGCCTGGGTCGCACGCTGCTGCTGACCGCGCTTGGCACCGGCCTCGGTTTCGCGCTGGGTACGCTTCTCGCGCTGGCACGCGTCTCCGGTTCGCCGCTGCTGTCGGCGGTGTCGTGGGGCTATGTGTGGTTGTTCCGCTCGATTCCGCTACTCGTGCTGTTGTTGCTGTTGAACAACCTGGGCTATCTGTACAGCACCATCGAACTGGGCGTGCCGTTCACCGGCATCAGCCTGTTCTCGTACCCGACCACGCAGCTGATCGGTGTGTTCACCGCCGCGGTGCTGGGCCTGACCCTGAACCAGGCGGCGTTCTCGGCCGAGGTGATCCGCGGTGGCATTCTTTCGGTCGACCACGGCCAGTACGAGGCCTCGGCCGCGCTTGGCCTGCCGCGGGGCCGCCAGGTGCGCCGCATCATCCTGCCGCAGGCAATGCGCTCGATCCTGCCGGCCGCGTTCAACGATGTGATCGGCCTGGCCAAGAGCACTTCGGTGGTCTACGTGCTGGCGTTGCCGGAGCTGTTCTACACCGTGCAGGTGATCTATCGGCGCAACCTGGAAGTGGTGCCGCTGCTGATGGTGGCCACGGTCTGGTACCTGGTGATCCTGACCGTGTTGTCGCTGCTGCAGCGGCGCGTGGAACAGCGCTTCGCGCGCGGCCAGCTGCAGCGCGAGCGCTCGGTGTCGCGGGTGTCGTCACCGGTGCGGACATCCAGTGATGCTGCGCCGCGCGTGGCCAACCGCCCGCGCATCGCCACCCAGGTGGAAGCGGGCGAGGGTGCGGCGGTATCGCTGCATGGCGTGGGCAAGGTGTTCGGCGATCAGCCGGTGCTGGAAGACGTGAACCTGGAGCTGCGCGCCGGCAGCGTGACGGTGCTGATCGGCCCGTCCGGTGCCGGGAAATCCACGCTGCTGCGGTTGATCAACCACCTGGAACGTGCCGACAGCGGCTACGTGACCGTCGGCGGCCAGCTGATCGGTTACCGCCGCGAGGGTGACACGTTGTACGAACTTCCCGAGCGCGAGATCCGCCGCCGTCGTTCCGAGGTGGGCATGGTGTTCCAGGGCTTCAACCTGTTCCCGCACCTGACCGCGCTGGAGAACATCATCGAGGCGCCAATCGCGGTGCGCGGCGTGCCGCGTGCGCAGGCCGAGCGGCAGGCGCGCACGCTGCTGGAGCGGGTCGGCCTGGCCGACAAGGCCGATGCGTTCCCGCGCCAGCTGTCCGGTGGCCAGCAGCAGCGCATCGCGATTGCCCGCGCGCTGGCGCTGCAGCCGAAGGTGCTGCTGTTTGACGAACCCACGTCGGCGCTGGACCCGGAACTGGTGGCGGAGGTGCTGAGCGTGATCGAGGAACTGGCCCGTTCGGGTACCACGCTGGTGATCGTCACCCATGAACTGAGCTTCGCCCGCCGCGTGGCCGACCACGTGGTGATGATGGACCAGGGCCGGGTGATCGAGCAGGGCACGCCCGAGGCCCTGTTCGAGCGCCCGCGCCAGCAACGCACCGCCGATTTCCTGGCCAAGACCCTGTAACCCCGGAAGGAACATCATGAGCCCTGCAGCACCGCGTCGTCCCTCGCGCAGCACCCTGTTGATCGTGGGCGTGCTGGTCATCGGCATCGCCGGCATCGTCTATTCGCGCGTACGCCAGACACCGGATGCCGGCGCCGTGGCCGCGACCAGCCTGGCCGGTGCGAACACGGCCGTGCTGAAGGGTACGTTTGACCCGAAGGCTCAGGCCTTGATTCCTGCGGGCTACCGCTTCGTCACGCCGGGCGCATTCACCGTGGCGACCCACCCGGGGCAGCTACCGCTGGCCGACTACGGCGCCGACAGCAAGGACGTGGTCGGCATCGAACCGGACATCGCGCGGCTGATCGCGGATGCTTTGGGCCTGAAGCTGGTGATCGTGCCGGTGGCCTGGGCCGACTGGCCGCTGGGGCTGGAGTCAGGCAAGTACGATGCGGTGCTGTCGAACGTGACGGTCACCGAGGAACGCAAGAAGAAGTTCGATTTCTCCAGCTACCGTTACGACCTGCTGGGCATCTACACGCGCGCCGATGGGCCGATACAGAAGATCGAAAAGCCCGCCGACGTCGCCGGGCTGAAGGTGGTGGTGGGCGCCAGCACCAACCAGGACCAGATCCTGCGCCAGTGGGACCAGGAGAACATCGCTGCCGGCCTGAAGCCGGTGGAGTACCAGTACTTCGACGACGCGGTGGTCGGCCGCTTGGCGGTGATCACCGGCCGCGCCGATGTATCGTTCGAGCCCAATGCTACCGGCGCCTATTCGGCGCGCGACGGCAAGGTGCGGCGCGTGGGCCTGTTCCCTGGCGGCTGGCCGAATGCCGCAGCGATCTCGGTGACCACGCGCAAGGGCAGCGGCCTGGCCGACGCGGTGACGCAGGCGCTGAATACCCAGATAGGCAGCGGGACCTATGCGCAGGCGCTGAAGCGATGGAATGTGGCCGAGGAAGCGGTGCCGCAGTCGCAGACCAATCCGCCGGGGTTGCCGACGCTGCAATGACGCCGGGCGTGGCCCGGCGCTACCTCCGTCTTTGTAGAGCCGAGCGATGCTCGGCTGCTCTACCAACGCGCCTCCAGTGTCCGGAACGGTTTCACCAGCCGCACACCCTCGGCATCGAAGTCGGAAACGCTACGTCCATCCACACGCACCGTCTTCGGCATGGTGCGCTCCGGCCACCAGACCTTCAATGCCGTCCCGCTGCGCAGCCCCTCACCAAGCGCCACCGTCAGTGTGCCGTCGCGCTGCCGCGCCTGCATCTGCAACGTGCCATACGCTGTCGGCAGGCGTTCCACCGCCAATCCATCGCCAGCCACCCAAGACGGTGGCGTGCCCGGCAGCAGCGACAACGCATCATCGTCTTCGCGCATCAGCATGCCGAACAGCGTGCGGCCGTATTCGGCGCCGATCCACGTATGCGGCATGTCACCCAGATAGCGCGGGAAGCGCAGCCGTGAATGCACCACTTCGGCCAGCACCTGCCACTCAAGCGGGCGCCGATCATGCAGAAGCCCCTGCAGCAGCTCATCGGCCACCTGTGGCTGGCCGAGGTGCACATAGCTCAGCACGTTGCGGATCTCGTACGGTGTGTACGCGTACAGCGCACCGGGCTGGCTGCGCTTGCGGACGTCCTCCAGGTAGCGCGCGAAGGTGGTCCGCAGCGCCTCGGCGGGCAACACGCTCTGTGCGCCGGTCGGGTCCAGTGCGATCGAAACGCCGGTGGGATCGCCATCGCCCAGGTCGGCCGAGGAGGGAATGAAGTCGATGCCCTTCCACGCCATCGTCGCCCGGATCGAGGCATGCAGCGCGTCGTAAAGCAGTTTGTACTGTTCGCGTGCCCACGCTGCGGTCTCGTGGTCGCCCAGCGATTCGGCCAGCCACGCGCCGTCGTGCCAGCCCTTCAGGCCCCAATAGTCGTCCCAGTAGCTGTGGGTGGGAGACGGATAACCCTCATGGCTGATCGACGGCGCAAGAATGCCCGCGAAGCGCTCCGGCGCTGGCTGGTCGGCCTTGTAGCCGGGCGCCAGCGTGCGTTCGCGCAGTTCCTGCAGGAAGCGCAGCGCTGCCTTCACTTTCGGCAGATAGGCACGTACCGATTCGGGTCCGCCATCGAGGCGCGCGACATCGGCCACCAGCGCCACGTACTGGCCCTGGCTGTCGTACTCGATATCCGAACCGAAACCGGTGTTGACGCTGCCATCGTCGTTGAGGATCGGCGAGACCAGGCCGTTGGCATGCACGCCGTGTTCGCTGTACCAGCCCAGGTAGTCGCGCGCGACCTTGGCTTCGCCCATGCGCAGCAGCACCGCCGAGGTGGCCATGCCGTCGCGGATGAAAGAGCGGTTGTAGTTGCGGGGCCCGGGCTGCATGGCCGGGCCGGTCTGGTTGATCAGCATGTAGGCGGCCTGCGCGCGCAGCATGTCGACCAGTGAGGGATCGGGCAGGCGCAGCCCGACCTGGCCCAGCCGTGCCTGCCAGTCCGCGGAGGCCTGCGTGGCCAGGGAATCGAACGCCGCATTGGCATCGCGGGGCAGCGTGGCCAGGTCCAGCGCCGGCGCTTCGGGTAGTGCGCCATTGGCATCTGTGGCGGTGGTGCCCAGCGGGAATGCGACCACGACGGCATCGCTGGCTCCCGGTGCCAGCGATACACGGTAGTTCAACGCAGCCGCGGCAAGTCCCTGGTCGTCGCGCGCCTGTTGCGTGGAAGGCAGCTGGCCGGCAGCGAGGGTCGCGGTGAGTTCCGTTGCGCCATCCCTGCCGAACGGCGCTGCGCCGGACGCAGCCACCGGCGTGAGCGACCGCAGCAGCGTGCGGCCATTGATGCGCACGGCCTGCCCATCGATGGCCACATCGCGGATGGGTGACAGCCCGCCGTTCTGCCACGGCGGATTCATCTGCATCGGGCGCACGACGAGGCTGAGCGTGCCTTCGATCCTGGCGCTGCCCGTGTTGTGCAGGCGATGCCGCAAGAACGTTACCGGCTGGCCGTCGCGCTCGATGGCGAATACCTCGCTGCGCAGCTCCAGGCCGGGCTGCGGTGACCAGGTGGCGGAGGGCATCGGCTTCCAGCCATCCCGCAATGCGTGCTGTATCGGCTGTCCTGCCGCGCCAGCGGCACGCCCGTCAGCGCCACGCCAGATCGGCTGCACCAGCGGCGCGCCCTTGAAGGCTTCCAGATTGCCGTATTCGTCGAAGATCGATTTCTGTCGTCCTGCGTGCACACCGACGGCGGTCCAGTAGGTCTGCTGCATCTGCAGCGATGCCGGGAACAACGCGCGCTGAGCGCCGCTGGCGGTGATCTGGTATCGCTTCATCGGCGTCATTACCGCCTTTGGCCCGAGCAGGCGCAGTCGCGCGACCTGCGGTGCGGGGCCGTCCACGCTCAGCCGGAACGCACGCAGGGGTTGTGCCGTGTCAGCAGCCAGCCAGCTTTGCCGATGATTGGCCGCCTGTGCATCGTGTGCGAGGTCCTGCCAACGGCCCTGTGCATCCTGCGCCTGCAGTCGCGCAGCGCCGCGCGCGCCATCGGCCCAGTCGACCACCAGGCCAGCCGTGGATTGAGCCTGCGGCAGCGTGATCTCGAGCGCATGGGATCCACCTTTTCCGGTCGGAACCGCAACGGTGCCGCCGCCTTGCCAGAGCGCGGCTGCCTGTGTTGCATCGACATCGGCGATGCGTGCGCTGAGCGTGCTGTCCAGCGGCTCCATTTCGAAGATCGACACACCCCAGTCGGAGGTGCGCTGCGGGCTGGCCAGTCGTAGATAGCGCGCCTGCCGCGGCGCGAAGTACAGCGTTTCCACATCGCCCAGTGAATCGGCCATGGTGTACGCGGTCTGCCACTGCGTACCATCCAGTGAGGTCTGCAGTGAATGGCCTTCCGGGTTGGAGACATCCCAGGTGAGTCGTGCGCCAGCCAGCAGGGTTGGCGTGCCCAGATCGATCTGGAACCAGTGGCCGGGGCTGAAGGCGCCGCCGGTGACGGTCTTCGGATCGCCGTCGATCAGGTGGCCGATCGCCATCGCCGGCACCTGCTGTGAGGAACTGCTGGCCTGCCATTGGCTGCGCGGGGGGAGGGTCTGTGCCTGCGCGCTGTAGGCCAGCGCGGCCAACAGCAGGGCAGCGACAGGGCACAACGGGAAAAGCGGGGTGGAGACCTTGGAGCGTTCGGCGCGCAACGTCATTACGGACAGCCTCGCAGGTTCGACCGGAATCGGGCGAGCGCTACGCTAGCAAGGGATGTAATCGGTTACATGACGCGCTGCAATAGCGCCAGGCTGTGCGTGGCGTGTCGGAGGCATGACCGCGTTGACGGCTATGGCTCTGGACGCGCGCCCTGGAAGGGCTAGCTTGGGTCGAGGTCAAGGAGTTCAATATTCGGTTGTCATTTGACAACCTTCGTTGGCAGGTGCAGACTTCGGAGAAGGCGGATGTCTCGTGTGCGTCACCCCGACAAGGACATTGAAGCCGCATTGCGATTTGCGGAAGCAAGGGGTTGGAGATTGCGGGTAGGCGGCAGCCATGCGTGGGGGCGGATGTACTGCCCCTACAACGACAGCAAATGCCGGTGCGGGGAATTCTGCGTCGTGAGCATCTGGAGTACGCCACGCAACACCTGCAATCACGCCAGAGCGCTGCGCCGTGTGGTCGAGAACTGCAGCCGTGAGCAATGAGAAACGGTGCGAGCCGAAACGAGGTGGGCAGATGATGGAGTTCAATTTCACCCTCAAGTACCGCCTGCCGGACGCGTACGACGATGGCGGCATGCTGGAGCAGCGACTTGTGGAAACGGGTTGCGATGATGCGCTGCTGGGCATCGGGCGACCCGGCCGGATGGCGCTGGCATTCTGTCGTGAGGCTGACAATGCCGGTGCTGCCCTGGCGTCGGCATTGGGCGATGTACAGCGTGCCGTGCCGGGGGCCGAGCTGGTCGAAGTAAGCCCCGATCTGGTGGGGCTGACCGATGTGGCGGACCTGTTGGGGGTATCGCGCCAGAACATGCGCAAGCTGATGCTGGCCAACCCGCAGTCATTTCCTTCACCGGTCCACGAAGGGACGACGTCGATCTGGCATTTGGCTGACATCCTCGACTGGCTGCAGGCGCGCGGCAGTGGGAAAGTCACCTCGGAAATGGCGGAGCTTGCTACCGCAGCGTTGCAGCTCAACCTGGCCCGCGAAGGGCGCAGGTTGCAGCCAAAGGTGTAGTGCGGGCCACGGCCGGCACCCACCCGGAAAGCGAGGCGTTACAACTCCACCGTCTCCCACCAGCGCGTGCCCGCCTGCGGCGCCTGCATGTCCAGCGCTTCGCCCATCATCGGCGTGGCCACCGGCACGTTCTTCGCCGCGGCCAACGCGGTGATCCGCTCGAACGGCTGCTGCCATGCGTGCAGGGCCAGATCGAAGGTGCCGTTGTGGATCGGCAGCAGCCACTTGCCGCGCAGGTCCAGGTGCGCCTGCAGCGTCTGTTCCGGCTGCATGTGCACGAACGCCCAGCGCGGATCATAGGCGCCGGTCTCGATCATGGTCAGGTCGAACGGGCCGTACTTCTCGCCGATGGCCTTGAAGCCGTCGAAGTAGCCGGTGTCGCCGCTGAAGAAGATGCGGAAGTCGTCGTCCTGGATCACCCACGACGCCCACAGGCTGCGGTCGCTGTCGCCCAGGCCGCGGCCGGAGAAGTGCTGGCCCGGGGTGGCGGTCAGGCGCAGGCCGCTGGCCTCGGTCGATTGCCACCAGTCCAGCTGTTCGACTCTGCTGGCGTCCACACCCCAGGCAATCAGCTGGTCGCCGACGCCGAGCGGGGCGATGAAGCGCGCGGTCCTGCCTGCCAGCTGCATCACGGCGGCATGGTCCAGGTGGTCGTAGTGGTTGTGCGAGAGGATCACGCCAGCGATCGGCGGCAGCGCGTCGATGCTGATCGGTGGCGCATGGAAGCGGGCCGGGCCCATCCACTGCACCGGTGAGGCGCGCTCGGAGAACACCGGGTCGGTCAGCCAGTACTGGCCACGCAGCTTCAGCAGGATCGTGGAGTGCCCAAGCCGGAACAGGCTGCGGTCCGGCGCGGCGTCCAGCGTGGCGCGGTCCAGCGGCTGCACCGGAATGGGGTGGGCCGGGACGGTGCCCTTGGGCTTGTTGAACAGGAACGTCCACCAGATCTCCGCACCGTCGCGCAGGCCCATCGCCGGACGGGGCAGGGCATTGCGGAACTTGCCATCACGGTACTGCGGCGAATCGGGGAAGTCGGGGAGGGACCAGGACTTGCAGAAGGTGTAGGCGGTCACGGCGAGGATTCCAAGCAAAAGGACAAGGAGCAGGCGCTTCATGGGTGACGTCCGCTGAGTACACTGCACAGTGTAGTTTCGTGTTTTTCAAAAGTACACTGTCCGGTGTAAAATGTGCGCATCCGTTCAGTTATCCGGTTTCTGCCATGCCCCGTGCCCCGCAACGCCTGACCGACCGTAAACGCGATGCCATCGTGCGCGCGGCGGTGGAGGAGTTCCGTGCCTCGGGCTACGAGGCCACCAGCATGGACCGCATCGCCGAGGCGGCCGGGGTCTCCAAGCGCACCGTCTACAACCACTTTCCCAGCAAGGAAGCGTTGTTCTCGATGATCCTGGAGGAGCTCTGGGAACGCAGCGTGGCCAGCGACGCGTTACCGTACCGCGCCGACCAGCCGCTGCAGGCGCAGCTGCTGCAGTTGCTGGGCCAGAAGCTGGAACTGCTCAGCGATGCCAACTTCATTGACCTGGCGCGGGTGGCGATGGCCGAGATCATCCACTCACCGGAGCGCGCGCAGGCCATCGTCTGCCGCATGGGCGAAAAGGAAAGCGGCGAGAGTGCCTGGATCCGCGCGGCCATCGCCGATGGCCGACTGCGCGAGGTCGATCCGGAGTTCGCCGGCCACCAGCTGCACGGGCTGGTGAAGAGCTTCGCGTTCTGGCCACAGGTGACGATGGGGCAGGCACCGTTGAGCGCACAGGAGCGTGCACGCGTTGCCGAATCAGCGGTGGCGATGTTCCTGGGTTTCTACGCAATCTAGCTGGTAGCGAAGCGGCGGAACTCGTCGGCCGGCAGCGCCGCCGAGTACAGATAGCCCTGGCCGACATCCACACCCAGTGCGCGCAGTTGCTGTTCCTGCGCCAGGGTCTCGGTACCTTCAGCCACCACGATTGCACCGCAGCGGTGCGCGACTTCGACGATGAAGCGCACGATCGACTGCGACTTGGCGTCGGACAGGGTGGCGATCAGGGCCTGCTCGATCTTGACCTCGGCGATGGCCAGCTGCGAGAGCAGGATCAGGGTTGAATAGCCAGCGCCGAAATCATCCAGTGACAACGTGACCTCCGCCGCCAGCAGCTGTGCGATGTTGGCATCGACCACGTCGCGCTCGACGATCTCGGTCCATTCGACGATCTCCAGGCGCAGCATCACGCCGGGCACATCGTGCAGCTGCAGCAGTTCCTGCAGGCGCAGGCCGAAGCCGGGCAGGCGCAGTGACTCGGCCGATACATTCACGGCGATTTTCAGCTGCGTGCCATCGCGTCGGCACTGCTGCAGGAAGTTGATGGCCGACTGCAGCGTGGCCCATTCCAGTTCAGCCAGCCGCCCCTGCCGGCGCAGCAGCGAGATCACCCGCATCGGCGCGATCAGCCGCCCCTCGCCGTCGCGCATGCGCAGCAGTGCTTCGGCGCCGACCAGCTGGCGATCCTGCAGGCGATGCTTGGGCTGGTAGCACAGCGGGGCGTCGCCCTGCTGCAGCCAGTGATCAAGGGCGACTTCAATCAGGGTGTCGATCTCGCTGTCGCGCTGGATCGGGTCGTCGAAGAACACGACGCCGGATTCGATCGCACTCAGCGCCACGGTGATTGCCCGGAAGGGCAGGTGGCCATCGTCTGCCGCGCCCGGTGGCTTCAGTTCGACTACCGCGCAGCGGAACAGCGGCCGGAAGCCGGGCCAATCGCGGCCGACCTGATCGGCCAGGTTGCTGGCCAGCTCGGTGATCTGCGGTTGCGTGCGCAGTTCGGACAAGGTCAGGTCGCGCACCAAGATCGCCAGCGCGGCATCGCCGAACTGGTAGATCTCCAGCTGGCCGGCCGGCAGCGAGGGCAGCAGCCGATGCACCTCTTCGGTGCTGTCGCGCTGCCACAGTCCGTTGTCCTGCAGCGGACCGTAGCGCAGGCGCAGGTCGCGCAGGTTGCCCATCTCGGCCACGATCAGGCAGGCCTTGCCGATACCGTCGTTGTCGCGCCAGTAATGCTGCAGGCGTTCGCCGAGCGCACGCATGTTGGGCAGGCCACTGATTGGATCGATGCGCAGCCAGGCCTGTTCGCGCTGGCGTTGGGCATCGATCTGCGCATCGTTGTAGACCAGTGCGAACACCGCGCCGAGCATCAGCAGCGATAGTGGTAGTGCCAGCAGCCGCTGGATTGCCAGCTCCTCCACGGGTAGCTGGTTGGCACCAATGATTGCTACGCCCAGTGCCAAGCCCAACGCAGTGACGACGACACGAACGCCCCAGGCCTGCAGGATCATGCGCAGCGAGAGTTGATTGAGCATGTGCGGGTGCAGGCGCCTGCGCAGCCAGACGCCGGCCAGCATCTGCAGCGTGGCCTCGAGGCCGGCAGGCAGGAAGTACTGGGTGCCGGCGAACTGGTAGCGGGCCAGCAGGCTGGCGCCCAGGCACACCAGGCCACCGCGCCAGCCGCCGAGCAGGCCGCTGACCAGCAGAATGTCGAAGCCGAGGTGCAGCTTGACCACGCCCTGGGTGTAACGGGCCACGAACCAGGAATTGAACAGGTAGATCAGGCCCAGTGCCACGCCCACATACAGGCGGCGGCCTTCAATGGCATGGCCGGCACGGCGGGTGGCGATCAGCAGCACCCCGATCATGCCGATCACTGCGGTGGCCTGCAGCAGGTACAGCGGCAGGCTGGGCAGGGAACCGTCCAGGACCTGGGCCGACACCCGTGACAGCGCATCCATAGCATTCCCGCCTGTGACCGACGGCCGGTGAGGAGCAGGGTAAACCACGACCGCGCGCGCGGCCACTGATGGTGCCCTGCGGCGGCCGGCAAGGTCAGTAGCGTGGGTCGGCGATGGCTGGCAGTACCAGTTCACGTACGAAGCCGGACGGCGACAGCTGCAGCAGCGCACGCACCATGGTCACCACGTCGTGTACCGGGACAAGTTCGCCATCCCCGCGTGCTGCGGCCTCTGCCACCGGCACCGACAGTGCATCGTCGGTGTTGAGGCAGCCCAGCTGCAGGCTGGTCACCGCCAGCCGGCGATCGCGGAAGCCCTCGCGCAGTGCATCGGCGATGCCGTTGAGTGCGAACTTGGATGCGCCGAACGCCACTTCCGGGCGGCCACTGCGCGGCAGTGCCGAGGTTGATCCGGTCAGCACCAGCTGCGGGCGTGGTGCGCCGAGCACTCGCGGCAGCAGGCGCTGCAGCAGCACCAGGGTGGCGGTGATGTTGACGTCGACCAGTTGGGTGAGCGCGGCATCGCTCTCGTCGAGGAAGGCGTACTCGTCGCTGAAGGCGGTCTCTTCCCAGATGCCCAGGTTGTGGATCAGCACATCCAGATCGGCCGGTGCCTGCGCTGCGATGTGATTGGCAGCCAGGGTGGGTTGGGACAGATCGGCCTCGATCCACTGCAGGGTGACACCCTCTGGGCATTCAAAGTCGCGCGGACGGCTGCGCGAAACGCCGATGACGGTGTCGCCCGCACTGCACAGGCCTTCCACGAATGCCCGACCGAGGCCCCTGCTGGCGCCGATGACCATCAATTTCATGTCGCTTCCTTCCATTGCGCGCTCTGCTGGGCGGTGTGCTTCGGGATCGGCGAGAATCCGTAGGGTCCGCAGCAACAGGAGCATCCCGACATGGGAGCACCCGATCCCTTCACTGATGGCCTGCCGCTGCCGCGGGCGTGGCAGGAAGCGTTGGCCGATGCGCGCATCGAGCGGCAGTCGATCGGCGTGTCGCGTGCGGATGTTGCTCGTGTGCAGCAGCCAGGCCAGCCCGATGCCTTCGTGAAGTCGGAAGTGATCGACGCCTTCAGTGAGCTGGGCGATGAGATCATGCGCCTGCGCTGGCTGCAGGCACAGGGACTGCCGGCGCCAACGGTGATTGCCACCGCGGAAGAAGCGGGCCGGCGCTGGTTGCTGATGAGCGCGCTGCCCGGCCGCGACCTGGCCTCGTCGCCGGAACTTGCGCCGCAGCAGTTGGTGGAACTGCTGGCTGACGCGCTGCGCAGGCTGCATGCGTTGCCGGTGGCAGCCTGTCCGTTCGACCAGCGATTGGCCTCGCGCTTGCAGGCCGCCGCCGCCCGCGTCGAGGCGGGTCTGGTCGACGCCGATGACTTCGATGACGAGCGCCTGGGGCAGAGCGCACAGCAGGTGTTCGCCGAACTGTGCAGCACCCGGCCCGACCATGAAGATCTGGTGGTCAGCCATGGCGATGCGTGCCTGCCGAACCTGATGGCGGTCGAGGGGCGTTTCAGTGGTTTCATCGACTGTGGGCGACTGGGTGTTGCCGACCGCTACCAGGACCTGGCGCTGGCCGCGCGCAGCCTGGTCCACAACTTCGGCGACACGTGTTGGGTGGCGCCGTTGTTCCAGCGCTATGGCGCGGCGGCCGACGAGCGTCGGCTGGCGTTCTACCGGTTGCTCGACGAGTTCTTTTGAGCCCGCGCATGGCTGGCGATGGCCGCGCAGATCAGGCCACCGACCACGCTCAAGTGTTCCAGCGCGAAGAACAGGGCCAGCTGCTGTTCCGCGCCGTGCTTGGTCCAGAAGGTATGCACGACGGCGATGGTCAGCAGCATGAACACTGCCAGCGCGCCGCTGCCCAGCCATAGCAGGCGGTCGAGCAGCAGGCACAGTGAGCCACCCAGCAGCACCACGGCGCTGGCGATGTTGAACAGCGCGGGCGGTTGCAGCCCGGCGGCCTGCATTTCGGCCACGCTGTTGTCCCACGCCAGCAGCTTGGCCAGGCCCGAGGACAGGAACACCACGGCCAGCAGCAGCCGGGCGAGGAACCACAGCACGCGGCTGTCGAGCAGGGTGGTGATCATCCGTGGCATGCAGGAACTCCGGGTTGGGCATGGAACAGGTCGCGCAGCATCGGGCCTCAACCGCAGTTGAGGTCAAGGCTGCCTGAACGAAGCCCGATGGTGGCCAGGTCGACATCTACAAAATAAACGAACGTTCGTTCATGCTTGTGGCATGAGCCGAATCGACCGCAATGAGCAGCGCGTGACCCTGATCCTGCAGGCGGCCCTGCGGTGCTTCCTCGCCAAGGGATTCCACCAGACCAGCATGCGTGACATCGCGCAGGCGGCTGGCGTCAGCCTGGGCAACCTCTACAACCACTTCCCGGGCAAGGAAGCGATCATCCTTGCAGTGGCAGTGGCCGAGAGCGAAGAACTGGCACCGTTGCTGCGTCGACTGGCCGCGTCCGAAGGCGAGCGCGCACAGGTACTGGGTTTCCTTCAGGACTTCCACGCACTGTGCCGCCAGCCGGAATGGGCGACGCTTGCCGTCGAAGTGCTGGCCGAGAGCGCACGCAATCCGGCCGTGGCCGAGGCATTTGCGGCCAATCGCAGGCAATTGCAGGCGACCCTGGCCGAAGCCCTGCAGCAGGTGGCACGGCGCGAACGTCGGCGTCCCGTGCTGGCCCCGGCATTGCAGGCGCAGGTGCTGCTGGATGCCATTGAAAGCGATGCGCTGCGTCGGGGGCTGGGCGAAGCCGATGGCATCGATGAGGCCTCGCTGGATCTTGGCCTGCTCGCGCTGCTGCTCGGGGCACGCGCATGAGTGCCGTTGACCGGCGATTGCACGGCCTTGATCTGGCGCGCTACCTGGCCCTGGCCGGCATGGTGCTGGTCAACTTCCGCCTGGCGATGGCCGTGCCGGCAGAGGGTGAGAGTTGGTTGGCAGGGTTCTTCCATCTGCTGGAAGGCAAAGCCTCGGCGACGTTCGTCACTCTGGCCGGTCTTGGCCTGGTGCTGGCCACGCAGCGGCAGGGGTGGTGGCCGGCCAGCGTGCAGACCTGGAGGCGCGCGCTGTTCCTGATGGTGCTGGGCCTGCTCAACCTGACTCTGTTCCCGGCCGATATCCTGCACTACTACGCGGTGTATTTCGCGTTGGCGGTGGTGTGGCTGCGTGCGTCGCCGCGGGTGTTGCTGGCCAGCATCGTGGGCCTGGCGGCGTGTTCGTTCTGGGCGTTGCTGCACTGGGACTACAGCCAGGGATGGAACTGGCAGACGCTGGAATACGCCGACCTGTGGCAATGGCCGGGCGCGGCCCGCAACCTGTTGTTCAACGGCTTCCATCCGCTGCTGCCGTGGCTGTGCTTCTTCCTGCTGGGGATGCTGCTGGCACGCCTTCAGCTGTCGCAGCCGCGGGTGCAGCGAGCATTGCTGGTGCTGGGGCTGCTGCTGATCGGGGCTGGACATGGCGTGCAGCAGCTTGGGCAGGGGACGCCCTGGCAGGTGTGGCTGGGAACGCAGCCGATGCCGCCGGGACCGGCCTATGTGCTCACGGGTGCGGGTGCGGCCTGCAGTGTCATCGCCGCCTGCCTGTGGCTGGCGCGTGTGCGACCGGGTGACTGGTTGGAGCCGTTCATCGCGGCCGGACGCATGACCCTGACCCTGTATGTGGGCCACATCCTGCTGGGCATGGGCACGCTGGAAAGCCTGGGGCTGCTTGATGGCGGTGCATCGCTGGCGTCGGTGCTGCTGTGGGCGCTGTTGTTCCTGATGTTGGCCACGGGCTCGGCGTGGCTGTGGTCGTGGCAGTTCACACGCGGCCCGCTGGAGATGGTGATGCGACGCATCGCAGGCTAGTTCTCTGGTCGCGGCGAGCTGATGTTGTGACGGACATGTCTGTGTCGCGGCGAATGCATCTGCGATAGTGGCAGCAGGCAACACTTTCCGCTTGCATCCATGTCATTCGCTTCGGCGCAGCATCTCGGCGAAGTCCTGCAACAATCCTATGGCATCACTGCCACCGCCGTGGTGCCACGCCCGGTGGGTGCCGACGCCAATGCCAGCGTGTATCGCGTCGATGCGCGGCACGGGCAGTGGTGGTTGAAATGCCGCACCTACCAGGTCGCCCCAGCGGTGTGGGACAGCCTGCATTGGCTGCGCGGCACGCTGGGTATCGATGAGATCGTTGCGCCGTGGCCAGCATTGACCGGCGGCGCATCGGTACAGCGGTGGGGGCTGCAGTTCACCCTGTTCCCTTATGTGGAAGGGCAGTCCGGAT
Source organism: Stenotrophomonas sp. Sm10 (assembly GCF_030985515.1). Classification (NCBI taxonomy): domain Bacteria; kingdom Pseudomonadati; phylum Pseudomonadota; class Gammaproteobacteria; order Lysobacterales; family Lysobacteraceae; genus Stenotrophomonas; species Stenotrophomonas sp. Sm10. The sequence goes on along the minus strand of NZ_JAPTFO010000009.1, from coordinate 70,827 downwards.
TCGAGGCGGCGTTGAGCCGCACGCAGTGGAAGCGGTTGGGCGAGGTACTGCGGCGCCTGCACGGCGCGCAACTGCCAGCGCAACTGCAGCAGGCGCTGCCGATCGTACGGCTGGAAACCGCGGCGCTGGAGACGGTCGGTCAATGGCTGGCCGGCGAAGGCCTGGCGGCCGCGAAGGACGGGCTGGGCCGCGCATTTGTTTCGGTATGGGACCAGCAGCATGCGCGCATCGCGGCGCTGCATGCGCAGGCACGGGAGCTGCTCGTGGCATTGCAGGACGTACCGGTAGATCTGTATCTGTGTCACACCGACCTGCATGCCGGCAACCTGCTGATGGGCAATGACGGGGGCCTGCACCTGATCGATTGGGACGGCCTTTCGCTGGCCCCGCGCGAGCGCGACCTGATGTTCATTGGTGCGGCGGTTGGTGGGCGCTGGGGGCGCGAGAATCCGCTGGGCTTCGAGGAGGGCTACGGCAGCGACCGCGGCGATCCGCGCTGGATCGCCTGGTACCGGCACTGGCGCATCCTGCAGGACCTGATCGAGTTCCAGCAGGTGCTGTTGGGCAGCGATGGCGAGGAGCGTTCGCCGCAACTGCGCAGGCAGTCGCTGCACTACCTGGGCGAGCAGTTCGCACCGGGCAATGTGTTCGATGCGGCGGAGCGGGTGTATCGCGCGCTGTAGATCCACGCCATGCGTGGATGAACCCTGCGCGCTCAGTCAACGGTGGAGGCGCGAAGAGCAGCCGAGCGTAGGCTCGGCTCTACAGAGGAGTGCAGCGTCATCCACGTGTGGCGTGGATCTACTCGGCGGGCTTGGCCGCTGCCGAGGCCGCTGCACTTGCGGCTCGCCGCGACAGTACGGCTTCGCGGTGGGCGATGTAGGCGTTGGCGGCGAGGATGATGCCGGCACCGATGATCGTCCAGCGGTCCACCGTTTCGTTGAACAGCAGCCAGCCGAACAGCGTTACCAGTGGCAGCTGCAGGAAGCTGATCGGGGTCAGGGCGGAGACTTCGCCCAGCCGTAGCGCGCGGGTCCACAACAGCTGGCCGACGGTGCCGAGCACGCCGGTGGCCAGCAGCCACAGCCACGCCATGCCGGAGGGCCAGACCCAGACGAACAGTGCCGGGACCAGCGACAGCGGCACCCAGAACACGTAGGTGTAGAGCACCACGGTGTCAGCGCTGTCGACACGGGTCAGCTGCTTGATCTGGATCGCCACCAATGAGCTGAGCACGGCGGCTGCCACCGCTACCAGGCTGCCCGCGGTGAAGCCGGCGGTACCGGGGCGCACGATCACCAGCACACCGATGAATCCAACCACCACCGCAGCCCAGCGGCGTACACGCACGGTCTCGCCCAGCCACAGCACGGCGGCGATGGTGACGAACAACGGCGTGGAGTACGAGAGGGAAACCGCCTGCGCCAGTGGCAGATGACCCAGTGCCCAGAATGCGCACAGCATCGAACCCAGGCCAATCGCACTGCGGACGAAATAACGCGGCAGCTGCTGCGTTTTCAGTGGTGCATGGCCGGGGCGCAGCAGCATCGGGAGCAACGCGAGCAGGCCAAAGGCATTGCGAAAGAACGCCACTTCCTGGGTTGGTACGTACCGGGTGGCGTAGCGGATGGCGACGGCCATCAGGCCGAATGCCATCGTGCTGCCGAGCATCAGCAGCGCCGCCCGCATCGGGGTGGCGCTGGGGGAGAGGGCGGGGGTGTTCACCACTGTGCGCCGAGCAGGCGGGGCTCCGGTTCGATCGGCACGCCGAACTTTTCCAGCACCGAGGCCGAGATGCGTCGCGCCAGCGCCAGCAGCTCAGCACCGGTGGCGTTGCCGTAATTGACCAGCACCAGCGCGTGGCTCGGCGCGACGCCGGCATCGCCTTCGCGGAAGCCCTTCCAGCCGCAGGACTCGATCATCCAGGCCGCAGAGACCTTGCGCTTGTCGTCCTGTTCGGCCGGGAACACCGGCAGCTCGGGGAAGTGCTGCAGCAGTACGTCCACCTGTTCCAGTGGCAGTACCGGGTTCTTGAAGAAGCTGCCGGCGTTGCCCAGCACATCCGGATCGGGCAGCTTGCGGCGGCGGATCGCGATCACCGCATTGGCCACGTCCACGGCACTGGGCAGCTCCACGCCCTGTGCCTGCAGTTCCTCACGGATGCCGGCGTAGTCCATGCGCAGGTCGTGCAGCAGCGGCAGCCTGAGCTCGATGGCGGTGATCAGGTAGCGATCGGGTTGCTGCTTGAACACGCTGTCGCGGTAGGCGAAGCCACACTGTTCGTTGTCCAGCCGCACCCAGGCCTGCTCCTGGCAGTCCCAGGCTTCAACGGCCTGGATGAACTCGCCGACCTGCGCGCCATAGGCACCGATGTTCTGAATCGGCGCGGCACCGGCCGTGCCGGGAATCAACGCCAGGTTCTCCAGGCCGGACAGGCCTTCCTGCAGCGACCACATCACCAGGCCATGCCAGGACACGCCAGCGCCGGCGCGGATCACCGCATGGTCGGCGCGGTGCTCCAGGAAGCTGATGTCCCGGTTGCCGAACACCAGCACGGTGCCAGGCAGGTCTTCGGCGATCAGTACGTTGCTGCCGCTGCCCAGCACCAGCAGCGGGCCGCTGGGCACCTCGGGCAGCGCCAGCACGTCCGGCAGCAGTGCGGCATCGTGCAGTTCCAGCAGCTGCGCGGCGCTGGCCTGCACGTGGAAGGTGTTCAGCGCCTGCAGCGGCGCATTGCGGGTGAGCGTCCAGCGCAGCGGGGCGTTGCCGTCGACGGTGTCCATGGGCGCGCTCACAGTGGGGCCACCGCGCCGCGGCTCGGCGCTTCGCGGCGGCGACGGATCGCCTCCACGCATTCAGAGACCAACGCCGGGCCACGGAAGATCAAGCCGCTGTAGCACTGCACCAGCGCCGCGCCTGCGGCCATCTTGGCCACCGCATCGGCACCGGACAGGATGCCGCCGACGCCGACCAGCGGGACCGATTCGGGCAGGCGCGAACGCAGGCGGCGCAGTACCAGCGTGGACTGCTCCAGCACCGGCGCGCCGGACAGGCCGCCGGCTTCGTTGGCCAGCGGATCGCCGGCCACCTTGCTGTGGTCGATGGTGGTATTGGTGGCGATCACGCCGTCCACCTGCAGTTCGCCGAGTACGCGGGCGGCGGCATCGATGTCGCGCTCGCTCAGGTCCGGTGCCACCTTCACCAGCATCGGGACGCGGCGGCCATGCTGCGCGGCCAGTGCTTCCTGGCGGTCGCGCAACTGGCTGACCAGCTGGCGCAGCGCGGTTTCCTCCTGCAGTTCACGCAGGCCGGCAGTGTTGGGCGAGGAGATGTTGACGGTGATGTAGTCGGCCAGCGGATAGACCTTGTCCAGGCAGGCGATGTAATCGTCCACGGCCTGTTCGTTGGGCGTGTCCTTGTTCTTGCCGATGTTGATGCCGAGCAGGCCGCGGCGGTTGCGCGCGCGCTCGACATTGCGCACCAGCGCGTCCACGCCCGCATTGTTGAAGCCCATGCGGTTGATGATTGCGTTGTGCGCTGGCAGCCGGAACAGGCGCGGCTGCGGGTTGCCGGCCTGCGGACGCGGGGTGATGGTGCCGATCTCGACGAAGCCGAAACCCAGCGCGAACAATGCATCGATGTGCTCGCCATTCTTGTCCAGGCCGGCGGCCAGGCCGACCGGATTGGGGAAGGTCAGCCCGAACACGGTGCTCGGCATCGGCGCGATGCGTGCGGCCAGCAGCGGCGTGGTGCCGGTGCGATAGGCCAGGTCCAGTGCGGACAGGCCGAGGCCGTGGGCGCGCTCGGCGTCGAGCGAGAACAGGAAGGGGCGGGCAAGCGAATACATGCGTCGGTTCAGTCCAGCGTGCCGAGGAAGGCTCGGGTTCGATATTCAAAAGCAACCTGGCCGTCGACCGCGTGGGCGGCGAACAGGTCCTGCAGGGCGGCGATCATCGGCGCATGGCGCGGATGACCGGCTTGGGGTGCGTAGGAGGAGGACAGCAGGCGCCCGCGCAGGGCGTCGAAATCCAGATGTTGCACGTTCGGCAGCTCCACCATGCCGCGCAGACCGGGGCCGAACCACGCCTGCATGGTGGCGTCGTCCTGGTAGCGCTCGGCAACGGCGGTGTAGTCGGTGCCGTAGTCCAGCAGCAGCTGCTCGTAGCCGATCAGGAACGGGCTGGCATCGAGCAGGCGCGAGTTCCAGTAGATCAGTGCCAGGCCACCCGGGCGCAGGATGCGCTGCCACTCGGCGCGCACCGCCACGGTGTCGAACCAGTGGAAGGCCTGCGCGACGCTGACCAGATCGATGCTGGCATCGTCCAGTGTGGTGGCCTCGGCGCGGCCGTCCACCGCACGGAACTGCGGGTACTGCGGTGCCAGCCATTCCTCGGCCGCGCCCCGCATGGCGGCGTTGGGTTCAACCGCGACTACTGGATGGCCGCTGGCCAGGAACAGGCGACTGGAAATACCGGTGCCGGCGCCGATGTCGGCGACCACGGCCTCGTGGCTGACGCCCATCGGGCCATGCAGCCACTCCAACAGGGCGGGCGGGTAATCGGGCCGGTAGCGGACGTAGTCGGCGACGCGGCTGCTGAAGCGTTCAGTGCTGTCGGAGGCAGTCATGGCGTCACTTCGACACTGCCGCCAGCCACGCCAGGCCGCCGAAGAACAGGATGAAGACCAGGATGGCGGCGATCACGGCGCCGACCATCACCCAGCCCAGCACCAGGCCGGTGACGGCGAGGCCATCGCCTTCCAGTTCATGCGGGCGGCGGCGGATCTCGGCGCGGGCCATGTGGCCGGTGATGATGGCCACGATGCTGGCCACGAAGGGCAGGACGGTCCAGCTGGCGATGCCCATGACCAGGCTGACCACGGCCAGGGCGCTTGTCTGTCGGGGTGCCACGCTCATCGGGGTCCTCCTTGGCAGTGTGCACATGATAGTGCGTCTGCCCGGGCAATCCCATGGGCAATGCCCTGTAGAGCCGAGCCCATGCTCGGCTGCCCCCTTGGGCTGATGCGGGATCGACCGCGTCTTGCGTGCAAGCCGAGCATGGGCTCGTCTCTACAGATTCAGCCCATCAACACCTGGCCGCCATCCACGTTGAGCACATGACCGGTGATCCAGCGCGCCAGCGGCGAGCACAGGAACAGGGCAGCGTCGGCGATCTCGCGCGGGTGGCCGAAGCGGCCGAACGGGATCTTCGCCAGGGTGCCGTGGTACAGGGCGGGATCTTCGGTGCGGCGGCGATCCCACAGGCCGTCATCGAACTCGATCGAGCCCGGGGCGATGGCATTGACCCGGATCCGGTCCTTGGCCAGCGCCAGTGCCTGCGAGGTGGTGTAGTGCGACAGCGCGGCCTTGGCGGCAGCGTAGGGCGCGCCACCGGGACGCGGCTGCTGGGCGGCGATCGAGGACAGGTTGAGGATGCAGGCATCGCTGGATGCGCGCAGCCACGGCAGTGCCAGGCGCGAGGCCCGTACCGCCGCCATCAGGTCGATCTGCAGGCTGGCGGCCCAGCCGTCCTCGTCATCGGCCATGCCGTAGCCGGTGGCGTTGTTGACCAGTACATCGATACCGCCGAGGGCATCGGCGGCGGCCTGCAGCCAGGCCTGGATCTGGCCGGGATCGGCCAGATCGGTAGAGAACGCGTGCAGTTCGAAGCCCTGCGCCGGTGCATCGGCACGCAGGGCATCCAGGCCGGCCTGGCCGCGGGCGCAGGCCGAGACCCGCGCACCGGCGCCGGCAAATGCCAGCGCCATCTCACGGCCAATGCCCTTGCTGCCACCGGCGATGAGCACGCGGCGGCCGGTGAAATCAATCACCGGCTTGCCACCCTGTAGCGCCGAGCCATGCTCGGCTGCATTTCCTGCGGTGTTCATTGCACATCCTGCCGAGCATGGCCCGGCACTACAGAAAGCGTTACAGGTCGAACTTGATGCCCTGGGCCAGCGGCAGCGAATCCGAATAGTTGATGGTGTTGGTCTGGCGGCGCATGTAGACCTTCCACGCATCCGAACCGGATTCGCGGCCACCGCCGGTGTCCTTCTCGCCACCGAAGGCGCCGCCGATCTCCGCACCGGACGTGCCGATGTTGACGTTGGCGATGCCGCAGTCGCTGCCGGCGGCCGACAGGAACTTCTCGGCGGTCTTCAGGTTCTGGGTGAAGATCGAGGACGACAGGCCCTGCGGCACGCCGTTCTGCATGTCGATGGCTTCGTCGATGCTGTCGTACGGCATCACGTACAGGATCGGCGCGAAGGTCTCGTGCTGGACCACGGCGTCGCTGTTCTTCAGGCCAGAGACGATGGCGGGCAGTACGAAGTTACCCGGTCGGTCGATGCGGGTGCCGCCGGTTTCGATGGTGCCGCCGGCGGCCTTGGCCTGGGCGATGGCATCGAGGAACTGCTGTACGGCGCCTTCGCTGTTCAGCGGGCCCATCAGGTTGGCGGCATCGGTCGGGTCGCCGATCTTGCCTTCCACCTGCTTGTAGGCCTTGACCAGGGTGGCCAGTACGTCGGCGTAGATCGAGCGGTGCACGATCAGGCGGCGGGTGGTGGTGCAGCGCTGGCCGGCGGTGCCGACCGCACCGAACACGATGCCCGGCACGGCCAGCTTCAGGTCGGCGGTTTCGTCCAGGATGATGGCGTTGTTGCCGCCCAGTTCCAGCAGGCAGCGGCCAAGGCGGCGCGCGACCTTCTCGTTGACGGTGCGGCCGACCTGGGTCGAGCCGGTGAAGCTGATCAGCGGCACGCGGCGGTCATCGACCATCTTCTCCGACAGCGCGGTGCCGGCATCGTTGATCAGGAAGAAGATGTCCGGGAAGCCGGCCTCGCGCAGGGCCTCGTTGCAGATCTTCAGCGAGGCGATGGCGGTCAGCGGGGTCTTGTTGGACGGCTTCCAGATGCACACGTCGCCACAGATGGCGGCCAGGAACGAGTTCCAGCTCCACACCGCGACCGGGAAGTTGAAGGCCGAGATGATGCCGACCAGGCCCAGCGGGTGGTACTGCTCATACATGCGGTGGCCGGGGCGCTCGGAATGCATGGTGTAGCCGTACAGCATGCGGCTCTGGCCCACCGCGAAATCGGCGATGTCGATCATCTCCTGCACTTCGCCGTCGCCTTCCGGCTTGCTCTTGCCCATTTCCAGGGCGACCAGCGAACCCAGCGCATCCTTGTGCCTGCGCAGCGCTTCGCCGCACAGGCGCACGGCCTCACCGCGGCGCGGGGCAGGCGTGGTGCGCCAGACCTTGAAGGCTTCCTGCGCGCGGGCGACGACGGTCTCGTACTCGGCCTCGGTGGTCGCGCGGACCTGTGCGATCGGCTCGCCGGTTGTCGGGTTGACCGGGGTGATCAGCTCACCGCTGGTCGCGCTCGACCACTCCCCGTTGCCCAGGTACGTGCCAGCGTTGATCGCGTCCAGGCCAAGGGACTTGAGCAGCTCGGAAGACATGCAGACTCCTGTGTTTCGTTACGTTGTTTTGGCGCCATCGCGGGCAGGTGGGGGACGCGATGAACAGAACCGCCGATGGTAGCAGAGGGTGGTGGTCGGGCTTTGGTGCGGTGCGGGGTGAGGCCCCGGGCGCCAGCGGACCGACGTGAGGCGCGTAATCGCGTTCCTTTATTGACGCGAAATGACGCATGTTGATTCAAATTGACAAATGAAAATTCATTAATGATTTCAGCAAGTTAGTGCTATTTTGGGGTGATTGGGTGGGCGCGCACTCTGTCGAAATTTCTATCTTTTGGCTCAATCTTCATTCACAATTCGTCCACATTTGATTGACACAACCTCGATGATTCCGTGCTGGCTGGGGAGTCCATGCACGTGGGCGCTGGTTCCGCGCCCCCTCGAGCCGAGATATGGAGAAGTGCATTGCTACATGGATCAGTAGAAGACCTTCCCGCAGAGCGGGCCCGGGCGGGCCGCCGCCGTGTTGAAGCGCGGGCTGCCCTGGAGTTGGGGTTGCGCTTGGGCGACATGCTGTTGCTGCCGGGGATGGCAGTGCTTTCTCACTTTCTTTTGTACGGAACAGGTGCGCCGGATTCTTCCCAGCGAATCGTATTTGGTGCGGTGGTTCTCAGCGCTGTCGTTTGCTTCTCAGTCGCGCCGTTGTATCGGAACTGGCGGATGCGAGGGCTTCTCGCTGATCTCTGGCTGCTGCTGTTGGCGTGGTCTGCCACTTTTGCGCTGTTCTCGCTCTACGTCGTGCTGGTCGGGCTTGCCGATGTGGTGCCTTCGACGTGGCTGATTGGCTGGTATGCCTTTGGCCTGGGATCGATGGCGGCGCTGCGTGTGCTGCTGAGGGTGCAGTTGCATCGGCTGCGCTCGCGTGGGATGGACCGCGAGCGGGTCCTGCTGGTCGGACTTCGCGCCCCGGCCCTGAAACTGCACCGCCTGCTGCGTGGCAAGCCGGAGCTGGGCAAGGAAGTCATTGGCTACTTTGCCGGTGCAGGCGATATCGCCACCCGCCGTGGCGGTGATGCGCCGCGCCGACTGGGCTTGCTGGCTGAGGTCCCGCAGTACATGGATCAGCATCGGGGTGAGTTCGATCAAGTCTGGGTGTCGATGCCGATGGGGGATGCCGCCGCGGTCAGGGACATGCTCAAGCAGATCGAGCGATTTCCGGTGCCTGTGCGTCTGATCCCTGATACCACGGGCCTGGGGGCGCTCAACCCCGGTCTGCACCAAGTGGGTGATGTGCCGATGATCGGTGTGCGGCAGGGCTTGGCAGACCACCGGTTTCGCCTGTTCAAGCGGATCGAGGACATCCTCGTGGCTGGTGTCGCGGTGGTCCTGCTGGCGCCGTTGTTTGTCGTGCTCGCCATTGGCGTGAAGCTGAGTTCGCCCGGGCCAGTGCTGTTCCGCCAGAAGCGTCACGGGCTGGGTGGCAAGGAGTTCTGGATGCTCAAGTTCCGCTCCATGCGCGTGCATGCAGAGGGAGAGGGGCAGATTACCCAGGCTAGGCGCGGTGATCCGCGAGTCACCGGGTTCGGCGCCTTCCTGCGCCGCAGCAGCCTGGACGAACTGCCGCAGTTCTTCAACGTGCTGGGTGGAAACATGTCGGTGGTCGGGCCGCGCCCGCACGCGATCCAGCACAACAACCACTACGAGCGGGTGATCGAGCGCTACATGCATCGCCACTACGTCAAGCCGGGCATCACCGGCTGGGCGCAGGTGCACGGGCTGCGTGGCGAGACCCCCGAGCTGCGCTCGATGAAGAAGCGCGTGCAGTACGACATCGACTACATCCGACGCTGGAGCCCGACGCTGGACGTGCGGATCATCGCGCTGACCGTGCTGAAGGTGCTGGGCCAGAAGTCGGCGTATTGAGCTGGCCGATGTGCGGAACTGCGACGTAATTCCATGAATCTGTTGGCGATTTCATCGCCTGTAATGCGCTTGTAAGGTATGCTGTGCGGCTGCCGCCGGCCGATGCTTGTTCTGGTCGCGCGCGCCGCAAGGAATGCCACAGGATCCAGGTCAGTGTTCAAGAACGTTCTTTTTGTATGTGTAGGCAACATCTGCCGCAGCCCTTCGGCTGAAGTCATGCTCAGGCAGGCCGTGGACGGCAGGGGCATCCAGGTGTCTTCGGCGGGCCTGGGCGCGCTGGTGGGGCACGGCATCGATGCCACCGCGCAGGAGCTGCTGGCGGAGCGGGGCATGGATGGGTTGGCCCACCGCGCCCGCCAGATCGATAACGCCATCCTCGGCGCCGCCGATCTGGTGCTGACCATGGAGCGCAAGCACGTACGCCGCATCGCCGAGATTGCGCCGCAGGCGTCGGGCAAGACCTTCCTGCTGGGCAAGTGGCAGCAGGATCGGGAGATTCCCGATCCGTACCGCCAGCAGCGTCCCGCGTTCGAGCATGTCTACACGCTGATGGCTGAAGGCGTGGAGAGTTGGGCGCGTCATCTGTAGTGCTGACCTCTCATCCCTGACCGCACCTACATCCAATTGAAGAGTTCTTACTGATGACCACCGATACTCGCAGTCCGACGCAGGACGATGCCGATGAAATCGACCTGCGGCAGTTGCTCGGCACGCTGGTTGACCACAGATGGTGGATTGCCGGAATTACGGGGACGTTCTTCGTCATCGCGGTTGCCTATGCCTTGTTGGCGACGCCCATCTATCGTGCCGATGCGATCGTGCAGGTTGAATCCAAGGTGCCGAGTCTGCCAGGGCTCTCTGATATCAGTCAGTCGCTCGGCATCGGAGGGGGCACGGCGGAGGCGACAACCGAAATCGCGCTCATCACTTCTCGTTCGGTGGTCGGCAGCGCAGTCGATGCGCTGAAGCTGGATATCAACATCGAGCCCAACCGCTTCCCGCTCCTGGGGGGCTACGTTGCGCGCAAGGCAGAGCGTGCAGATCCGGACGCTCTGGCTGATGTGCGCTTTGGCATGAGCCGTTTCGGCTGGGGCGGCGAGAAGCTGGAGATCTTCCAGCTGGATGTGCCGCGCGCGCTGTTGGCGCGACCGATGACTCTGGTTGTCGGCGAGAACAGCAGCTATGAACTGTTCGACGAAGACGACAATCTTCTGTTGAAGGGGAAGGTCGGCGAGGTCGCCAGCGGGAAGGGGGTGACCGCGCAGGTTGCGGAGATGCGCGCGCATCCGGGCATGCGCTTTGAAGTGACCCGCCAGCGCCACCTCACGGTGGTGGGAGAGCTGCAGAAGAAGGTTGCTGTAAGTGAGTCGGGCAAGGAGTCAGGTATCCTGACGCTGGCCTATGAGAATGCGGATCCTGATCTTGCACAGCGTTTCCTACAGCAGGTCGCCCAGGCCTATGTGCGGCAGAACGTGGAGCGAAACTCGGCCGAGGCCTCTGCCCAGCTGACCTTCGTGAAGGAGCAGTTGCCCAACGTGCGCAATCAGGTGGACGCCGCGCAGAAGGCGCTGAGTGCCTACCAGACGCGCGCCAACTCCGTGGATCTGAGCCTGCAGACCAAGGGACTGCTGGATCAGGAGGTTGCTGTGGAGACCAGCATCCAGCAGCTGCGCCTGCAGCAGGCGGAGATGGATCGCAAGTTCACGCGCGATCATCCGGCGTACCAGGCGCTGATGCGGCAGATTGGAGAGCTGGAGGGCCGGAAGAGCGGATTCCAGGGGCAGGTGAAGCAGTTGCCTGAAGCGCAGCAGGAGCTGCTGCGGCTGACGCGCGACCTTCAGGTCAGCAATGAAATGTATACCGGTATGCTGAATCAGGCGCAGCAGCTGGATGTCGCGCGCGCTGGCACGGTGGGCAATGTGCGCATCGTCGATGCGGCCGAGGTGGATGCATCAACACCGGTGAAGCCCAGAAAGGCACTGGTTGTTCTTGTTGGCACCCTGCTCGGTGGCTTCCTATCGATTGCCTTTGTACTCATGAGGCAGATGCTCAACCGTGGCGTCGAGGATCCGGCGCAGATCGAGGAGCTTGGATTGCCCGTCTACGCGTCGATCCCGGTAAGTGCACAGCAGCAGAGCGACTCGGTGCGGGGCAAGTTCCGCGCCGATGGCAAGCTGCACCTGCTAGCCATCAAGGATCCTGCGGATCTTGCGATCGAAGCCGTGCGTAGCCTGCGAACCAGCCTGCACTTCGCCCGCCTGGAGGCAAAGAACAACATTGTCCTGATCTCGGGCGCCAGCCCGAACGCAGGCAAGACGTTCGTCTCCTCCAATCTCGCCGCAGTGATCGCGCAGGCGGGTCAGCGCGTCCTCATCATCGACGCAGACATGCGAAAGGGCACCCTGCATAAGGCGTTGGGTGCAGTGCAGTCGCCTGGCCTCTCTGATCTTCTGGTGGGCAAGGCAGATCTGGCGCAGGTTGTGCGGACGCTGCCGGGCATCGATAGCCTTAGTTTCATTACCCGTGGTGATGTTCCGCCGAACCCGTCCGAGTTGTTGATGCACGCCAACTTCACCCAGCTTCTTGAGGCACTGTCGCCGCAGTACGATCTGGTAATTGTCGATACGCCGCCGATTCTTGCTGTGACCGACGCGGCAATCATTGCGCATCACGCCGGCACGTGTCTCATGGTGGCGAGATTTGGACTGAATCAGGCGAAGGAGTTGGCGCTAGCCAAGCATCGTTTTGAGCAAAACAACGTTCGAATCAAGGGGGCCATCTTCAATGCTGTGCAGCGTCGTGCTACGGGCTATTACAGCTATGGCTACTACGAGTACAAGTCTTCAACCTGACTTCGGCTGAAGATGGATGCGGAGCCGTGATGGTCGGCTCCGTAGTCGTTCATGACGAGGTGCTGTTGTTTCGATAAGGGAATGAATGCTGCCTGCGCGCTGAGCTTGAGCGGTGCTTGGGTGGAGTGGGAGCATTGGATATGAAGATCGCGGTTGCAGGGATGGGATACGTCGGCCTGGCCAATGCTGTGCTTCTTGCTCAGCACAATTCTGTCGTCGCACTGGATGTGGACGCGGCAAAGGTGGAAGCGATCAACAAGTGGCGTTCGCCCATCGAGGACGCTGATATCCAAGGCTTTCTGGACCGAGGGACCTTGGATCTGCGCGCGACCGTGGATAAGCAATCGGCTTATGCCGGCGCCAGGCTCGTCATTATTGCAACGCCGACGGACTACGATCCGGATACGAACTTCTTCGACACGAGCTCGGTCGAGGAAGTCATCCGTGATGTGCTGGAGATCAATCCGTCCGCGACGCTGATCGTAAAGTCCACCGTACCCGTGGGGTTCACCGATCGTGTCCGTGCTGAGCATGCAGGCGGGAAGATCATCTTCTCGCCGGAGTTTCTCCGCGAGGGTCGCGCCCTGCACGACAACCTCTACCCCAGCCGCATCATCGTGGGTGAGAAATCGGCGCAGGCCACGGAGTTTGCATCACTTCTTCTGCAGGGGGCTGCGAGGGACAACGTTCCCGTTGTCTTCTGCGGAGCAGCTGAGGCAGAGGCCATCAAGCTGTTTGCGAACACATATCTGGCAATGCGTGTGTCCTACTTCAATGAGCTGGATACCTATGCGGCCTGCCATGGTTTGGATGCGCGTCAGATCATTGATGGCGTGTGCCTGGATCCCCGGATTGGAGAGCACTACAACAATCCCTCCTGTGGCTATGGAGGCTACTGCTTGCCAAAGGACACGCGACAGTTGCTGGCGAACTATCGCGACGTTCCACAGAATCTCATCCAGGCCATCGTGGCGTCCAACTCGACCCGCAAGGACTTCATTGCTGCGGAAGTACTTCGCTCCAATCCCAGGGTGGTGGGCATCTACCGTCTGGCGATGAAGGCCGGGTCGGACAACTTCCGTTCGTCCAGCATCCAGGGCGTCATGAAGCGAATCAAGGCTAAAGGCGTTGAGGTGATTGTCTATGAGCCCACCATCGCCGCCGATGAGTTTTTTCGGTCCAGAGTGTGCCGGGACCTGGGTGAGTTCAAGCGCACTGCTGACGTGATCATTGCCAATCGACGCCACGCTGATCTAGACGATGTGGCAGGCAAGACATACAGTCGCGATCAGTTCGGGGTCGACTGATGCAGGCAGCTGCTGGAAGGGTGCGAGCCGGAACATCGATGTTGATGCTGGTCTCGCTGGTCCTCGCCAACCTGGCGAGTCTTGGTATCCAGTTCGTGATACCGAGGCTGTTGGTCCCGGAGGAGTACACGCGTTTTGCGATGATGTGGGCGTCGGGCCAGCTGGCGGCTGCTGTTCTTTTCGAATGGCTGCGGATTGGCGTGGTCCGTTATTCCACAAGTGACTCTCGTGATCCACGGCAGTTGCCTGAAGCCCTTGGCGCACTTTACCTGGGCGTTCTGGGTGTGGCGGTAGTCCTGGCGGTGCTGCTTCTGGTAACTGGCGATGCTGGGGGGGCAATCTTCACTGCGGGCTTCATCCTCTTCTACGCATGTGCTCAAGGGGCATTCGATGGTCAGCAGGCCAGCTTGAGGGCCAGATTTCGCAATGTTCGCTTCTCCATTACCTGGATGGCGCGAAGCATCCTGTCATTCATCCTTACGCTTGCCGCGGCGTCGACGTTCTCCGATGGCAGGTTCGCACTTGCGGGCCTGATCATTTCCTTCCTGGTTGCCTCGCTGTTCGCCGGATCATGCCCGCGCTCACTTCGGTGGCCCGCGCGATCGAGCGTGATCTTCCTGATGAAGTTTGGATTGTTCGCTGCTGCCGCAGGGATGATCTCGTTTGCGCTGCCACTCGCCGCGAGATACGCGATGGTGCATTACGCAGGTGGAGCTGAGTCGGCAGGCGCCTTGCTGGCAGTGGATATTGCACAGAAGATCCTGATGGCGCTCGGAACGGCGATCAATCTGGTGCTGCTCCAGCCGGTAATTGGTCGCGTCAATCTTGATCCCGTGGAAGGCAGGCGTCACATGGCCGGCCACCTGGTCAACGTGGTGGCGCTCTTTTCTGCCGCCATGGTTATGCTGCTCTATGCGAATCGTGTACTGGTGACGTATTTCGTGCCACCGGCATTCCTTGATTCCTACTCGAAGGTGTCGCTTCTCGCGGTCATTTCAGTCGCGCTTGTTTGCTTGAAGAGCTATGGGCTCGATGCATTGTTCGCCATCGGGGGCAAGACGGTCTACTCGGTAGCCACCAGCGCATTGGCGTTGGTCCTCTTCGTGCTCGGATGTGTTGGTCTGTATGCGACGCAGTCCATCGGCCTGGTCAGCATCCTGATCGCCTTGCTGCTTGCGTTGACCGCGGGTGTCATTCTGGCTGCCTGGCTCGCGGCCTCCAAGCTGTCAATGGAGCTCCCGTGGGCCAAGTTGTCAAGGATCTTCCTGGTCACCTTCGTTGCCTTGGCTGCCTCCTACTGCCTTGCTGCGTATGCAGGCCCTGTTGTCCAGATGTTGGGAATGGTGATGATCGTGCTCGTCATTCTTTGTGGCTATCGCTCGCTTGGTGTAGGCGGGCCCAGGCAATGGTTGGGCCAGTCGTGAGCTCGCAGGAAAGAGGTAGAGATCAGATGCGCAGCGATCCTGATCATGTAGGCGAACAGACGAGTCGCGTGGAGAACCCGGTTTCGTCCCTCAACGTCCTGATATTCACTACGGATGTCCACGCGGGTGGGATCAAGGCATCCACGCTTCGCCTTAGGGAGATGCTGGCTGACGGGGTCTCCAATGTGAGCATCCTGTCCTATGAGCCTGCGGAAGAGGGTGGAGAGGCGGACTATTCCCTCGGCCTTCCGCTGGTGCGGGAGTTCCAGCCCAATGCGCGATGGGATTATGACCTTCGCCGCGCCATGGGTATCCTGGTGGCTGTGCTTCGATTCCGCAGGCTGATGCGGAATGAACGCTTCGATGCAGTTATTTCGATGTCGTATGGTCCGAGTATTGTCGCGTTGATGGCGAAGAAGCTCGGGCTTGACTTTAAGCTCGTCGTTTCCGAGCGACAGGATCCTTCGCGGGATCTCGCTGCCGGCTGGCGAAAGCGCCTGGTGCGGAGTTTGTGTGGTTGGATGTACCGCGGGAGTGATCTCTATCACTGCAATTCCCCAGTTGCTGCCGAACGCGCTCCGATTCTCTTCAAAGTGTCGCCGAAGAAGACCCTTTACATCCCCAATGGATATGATTTTTCGCAGCTGGATGAGCAGTCCCTTGCTCCGCCAGTTTCGGCGATATTCGGGCCGTACGTTGTGTCGTGCGGTCGATTGAATGAACAGAAGGGGCAACACATCGCCATTGCTGTTTTCGCCGGAATGGCGAAGCTGGGTTACAAGGGCGCACTGGTGTTCATTGGTGACGGCAGCTTGAGAGAGTCTCTGGAGGCGTGTGCTGAAATGAGTGGGGTATCGGATCGAGTGGTGTTCCTCGGAGCGGTGGACAACCCCCTTCCGTACTTCCGCCAGGCCGATCTCGTGCTTGTCACTTCCTTGTGGGAGGGATTCGCCAATGTGCCCGTTGAGGCGATGGCTGTCGGCGGGAGGGTGATCAGCACGCGGTGGAGTGGGGCCAAGGAAGTGCTTCAGGACGCAGCCGACTTCTTCTCGTCCGATCTTGACGCACTTGATCGATGCGATAAGGCCGCAGTGGCAATAGCGTCAACCGAGGCCATGGCAGCGATCACCGAATTGCCCCGACTCGCTGCCGTAAGGTCTTTGCGCGAGCAGTACGGATACGCGGGGACATCGCGCAGGTTCGTCGCGGCCATCGAGGGCCTTCGATGATCAGGATCAGGTTTGTCAGCTGGCTTGGTCTTCTGGCGATAGTTCTGTTGCCCGTTTTCAAGATGTCGTTCGTCCCTGTCAGTTACAGCCCGCCGTCGCTCATCCCGGCAGCACTGCTTGGTATCGTCTTCTTCTTCGGTTCACGTGGAAGGATTGAGCGCGCCGACGTGGCGACAATCTGTTTTGTGCTCTACGTGGTCCTGGTCAGTTTCATCTTCCTGGGCGTGAAGGACATTGGCGTGGATCGCGTCCTGAGAGGACTTCTGCCTGTTCTAGCGGGGCTGGCCGCCTTTCTTGGTTTCCGCTACTACTTCAGGTTCGTCTCTATCGATCAGTACCTGAACATTCTTCGTTCCGTGCTGAAAATCGTGCTGTGCTATGGAATCTTCGAGATCGTCGCCCTCTACCTGGGTATTGGTGGCGTGTTTCGCGACGCACTGGCACTTGCACTGAGCGGAAATGCAGGGTCGCGGGTGCAGCTGTTTACCTCCGAGGCATCCTGGGCCAGCCTCTATCTTGTGTTCGCATTCCCGCTGCTTGGCCGCTTGTCCTGGATCTATCGCGGGATGTGGTTGATGCTTTTTGCCGCCACTTTCTCGCTCTATGGCTTTGCGACGCTGGTCATCGGATTGATCGGATACCGCCTTCTGATGGGTCGCAGCTTCACCAGGACCCTGTTTCAGGTGCTCCTCATCGGCGCAGGTACCTTGTTGGTGGCATATGCGGTGAAGCTGATCGTGTCCAATCTCGCATCTTCAGGTGACCTTCCTTACTACTTGACACGCATCATCAAGCTCGACGAGGCGTCGACCGTTGAGGCATCGCTGCTGGAGTCTCTCGACGGATCCGTCTTTGTGCGCATCATGTATCCCGTGTACGCGTTCCTCGTCTCGCTTTCATATCCGTTCGGAATGGGCGCAGCGATGTATCCGTACAGTTTCAATGACGCAATGTCATGGTTGCCGCTGAATCATGTTGCGTATCGAAATTTCGAGATTATGGGCGACATCTCGTCGGTCTCGGCTGATCCGCGTAATCTGTATGTGGGCATCTACGTGATGGGCGGGTTGCTGGGGCTGGCGTATCTCATCTTCATGCTCAACCGCGTTCGTCGAGATTTCGGCCTCATCAAGCGCTTCGGTTCTCCGGCCGAGAAGCTGGTGGTTCTCCAGCTGGTGCTCATGGGCGCCGCCTGCCTTCAGTTTGGCTCATTTGCCTTCGTGCTCCTGTGGATCCCGCTTGCCGCAGTACTGGCCATTTCACGTGGTATAAGGATGGTGCGTCATGGCTAAGGCCGTCTTTCTCATGACCAGGCCGTTCCTTCCTGTGGTCGGTGGCCGTGAGCGCATGCTGCGCCAGCACCTCGAGTACCTGGTTGATCGGTTCGATGAAGTGATGGTCATCTGTTTTAAGGGGCGGGGCGAGGCTGTTGATGTTGAGCGGTACCGGCGGGAGTTCCCCTCGGTGGCGTTCCATTTCACCAGTTACCCGGGGCTGGCGGATGTGTTGCGTGGCGCCCTTCACCTGGGGCTGTCAGCGCCGCTTCAATGCTTGGCCTTCTTCGGCGAGGGCAAGTCGCGTTGGATCACTTCGCGAATCGCCGAGTTCGGTCCCGATGTTGTTGTTGTGGACATGCTCAGGTTGTGGGGCTACGTCCGGCATTGGCGCTCGACGCCGCTCGTCCTTGATATCGATGATCTGCTTTCCGTCCGCTATCAGAGGCAACTGTCCTCAGGCGCAACAGACGTGCTTGGAACCTTCAGGGAGCGATTGCCGGCTGCAGCCGGATGGCTGGCCAACGTGTTTGCAGCCCGCCTTCTAGCCGTCGAGTCCAAACGATTGGCAAAGATGGAACTGGATGTGACCGCGTCCGCCGCGAGCGTCATCTTTGTATCGGGGCTGGAGGCTGAGCGGCACAGGCTGAGGACGGGCGCGGCTAACCTGTACTCTGTGCCGCCGATGTCTGCGGACGTCAGTGGCGTCCGGCCGCCACGGTTACGTCAAGGCGGCATGCTGCTTCGCTTCGCGTTCCTGGGCAATCTAAAGGCACCGCAGAACTTGCAGGCCCTGCGATACGTGGTTGGCACGCTTCTTCCTGTGCTGGTTGAGGCCGGGTTTGAGTACTCGCTGGATGTGATTGGAAGCATCGATGCGAGGGTGGCCCATGAACTTTCGCGTCCGGAGATTACCTTCCATGGTTTCGTTGACGATTTGAATGAGGCGCTCCGTGAAACGGATCTACACTTGGCGCCCATTCTTTCCGGATCCGGAGTCAAGACAAAGATCGTTGATGCCTTTGCGATCGGGGTTCCAACCGTGACAACTTCTTTGGGCTTGGAAGGGTTGGATGTCGAGGGTCGTCACGTTGCACTCGTCTTCGACACGCCCATGCAGTTCCTGGAAATCGTAAGGACAGTCATTGCGGATCCGACAATGCTTGACAGTATCGCCTTCAACGCATCGGCCTACGTCTCTGAGCAGCACGCGCGCGACGTGGTCTTCTCGAGGTACTCCAACGCCTACGAGAGGATGGGATCATGATCTGGCGCACCCTCCATAAGTGCGTGGTGCATGTGGTAAACATGGCCTGCGCGGTGCTTCCCGACGATCCGATCTCCTGTCGCCTTCGTCCGCGTCTGCTGGGCATTCTCGGGATATCGACTGCCGGTGGTGTTCGAATCCGGGGGGGCGGGCGCTTTGAGGGAGGGCGCATCGTCATTGGCCAGGGCTGCTTCATCAACCGTGGCTGTTACTTCGATGCAACGGGGATGATCCGCCTTGGCCGTCGTGTAACCGTGGGCCACGGCGTCGCATTGATCACGGCGTCTCACGTTGTCGGTAGCGCCGACGCGCGCGCGGGCAAGGTTACCGCCAGTGACGTGGATGTTGGTGACGGGGTCTGGATTGGGGCGAACGCGGTTATTCTTTCCGGCGTTTCGATCGGTGCCGGCGCGATCATTGGTGCGGGAGCGGTGGTTACACGCGACGTGCCAGCGAACGTGCTTGTTGCGGGCAACCCGGCCGTCTTCAAGAAGGAGTTGGATGCATGACCGAGGTTCCTGTTACGGAAACACTACTGAGCCTGTTGAATGCGGATCTCCGCGTTGCCAGGGCAGGGGCGGAGCCATCACTGATGAGAGGCCTGGTTCGCTATTTTGTGGATCCTGGGTTCGCAACAGTGGTGCGCTACCGGTTGTCGGTCTTCGCGAGGCGATTCGGCAAGGTGGGCCGCGTGCTGTCGAAGTTGATGTGGCTGTACAACGTGCGCGTTTCCGCTTGCTATCTTTCCCCCAGCTCCAGGATCGGGCCCGGATTGTCTCTTCCCCATGCTGCAGCCGTGGTCGTGGGAGATGGCGTTGTGGCTGGACGCGATCTTCAGCTGTACCAATCCGTCACGCTCGGCCAACGCGGCACGCAGTATCCATGCATTGGAGATGGAGTAACCATTTTTGCCGGCGCCTGCGTGCTGGGCCCGTTGCAAGTGGGAGATCACGCGGTTGTGGGCGCCAATGCAGTTGTGCTGCGGAGCGTATCGCCCCGCAGTACGGTGGCGGGTGTGCCTGCTCAGGAGCTGGCCCGAAAGTAGCGCCAAGGCAGCCCGATGCGATCGAGCAGGCAGCTGTTCCCTTAATCGCCAATTCTATTGATGTTGTCGAAGAAGAACCCAGGGTCTCGTTCAGACGTCATCTGATAAAGGCCGTAGCTGTGGCCAACTCTTGCGCCTCCATCTCGGTAGAGGGGATTCCACAGGAAGTTGGCACGTGCGCGCGTCGATCGTGGGAGCAGGAAATCGAACGGGATCGAGACGTAGATTCCCTTGTCAAAGCTTCCTTCGCCGTAGTCGGCAGAGGATACATCGGTCTTCGTCGCGTAGGCGCCCATCGTTACGCCGTTGTCAAAGGCGCGCGAGACGGCGAGCGTTGCGCCCCAGTCTTTGGCGAGGTATCGGCCGGCGCTCAGCGCGCTGACCACGCGCCGCTGGTCACCCCACAGGTAGTAGAAGGTTGCATGGCCGGTAGCGACGCTGTAGTCGCGGAAACTGAATCGCTGGTCGAAATCGCGCTGCTTCACCCAGTTTGCTTCGACTCCCACTGCCCAGCGCTCGTCCAGCGGGCGATAGAGAACCTCGCCGCCGGCGCCTGCATACATTGACTCCAGCATGCCGGCGTAAGCCATGCCGTAAAGGTCTCGACCGAGATGATGGGTGCTGGTCAGCTGCAAGCTGGGCAACGTCAGGTCTTCAGTCGTCATGTAACGACGAATGTTCGTTCGAACCCGCGGCAGGCGGCTTGGGGCGTCGTAGCGGAACTTGTCGTAGTTGTTGTAAGCGTTATAGCTGATGTTGCCACTGAGCCACAGATTGCGCGTGAAGTAGAAGCTCGCGCCGTAAGTGCCGGCGACCTGGAACAGCACGAACCCGTCGGGACCGCCCAGTGATTGCTGATAGCCAATGTTGAATGCACCGTCGAAGCGGTGACGAGGCGCCTCGTAGAGGGTCTGCCTGCGTTGGCTTGCCGGGGGGGTCATCTCCACATGCCCGGCCAACGTACCGAGGTCGCTCTTGTTGTTCACATAGTCCACGAACGCTTTGCGCTCCATGCTGGTCTCGACGACCGGCACGCCGAGGCGGGTGTTCTGCACTGTGAACCAGTCGACGCTGGCTGGCGCGATGCCGTCGAGAACGCGAGCAGTCCGTCCCAGGCCCTGTGCCGGGTAATAGAAGCGTCGTTGCTCGCCGGTAACGATGATTTCTGAGCCTCGTTGGCTGATGCGGTTTACGCGCAGTCCGGCGTTCTGATCAAGCTGGCTGGCCACGGCGCTCCAATCCGGGGATTGATAATCCGTGTTGCTGCTCTCATCGGTGCGTGCCTCACCATTCCATCCATGACGCTTGAGTGGGACAGGCGCTGGATCCAGAACCTTGGGCATTGACCTGGCTTGCGCGAGGTTGGTTCGCAGCGTGATGCCAAAAGTGGCCACGTCACCTCGCTCCCAGCCTGCATGCAGATGCACATTCTGATTGACGGCGTAGGATGCCCCGAAATTGAACGGGCTGCGTTGAACCTGCCGGTTGTTCTGCGGCTCGCGCTTGTAATCGTTGCCGTCGTACTCGAGCTTCAGCTGAAGGGGTTCCCACGGCGTCTGATAGGCGACACCGCCGAATACGCCAACCGGACCACGGAGCATGCCATTGCTGTTGAACTTTCCTGCGCCCGTGGAGCGTGGTCGGGTCTCAAACCGATCATTCAACGCAGCAAGGGGATTGCGGAAGTCACCCCGATTGCCGATGTAGCCCGTCGCCACGCCCAGGCTCGCGTCAAAGGCGCCGATCCGCTTGCTTGCCACCAGGTATTCGCTGGAGAAAAGGCCGGTGCCGCCCAGGTCGCGGAAGCCTGCGGAGACTTCCGGGACCCAGCGGCTTTCCTGCAGCAAGCGGATCTTCACGTCGATCGACTTGTCCTTGTAGTTCTGGCTGCCGCTGAGCCATTCCGGGCCATAGCGCCGATTTGCCACCGATACATAGCGGAACGCGCCCTCCATCCATGGGAGCGGCTGCAGCACGAGGTTGTAACGACTGTAAGGCGACGTGTGGCTGGCGGTGAACGCCAGTTCGCCTTCTTCTGCCATGCGTGCGGTTGGCGTCTGCAGCAAGCCGATACCGCCCCAGTCACTTGCGGTGGGTGCAGGCGCGGTCTGTGCCTGCAGGACAGTGCTGATGCTCAGGCTGAGCAGGGCCACGCCGGCGCGCGCCAGCGGCCTATAGTTGGAGGTGATCAAGGCGAAACTCCCGGTAATTCCATTACCTGGGTTGCGAGGAAGCTTGCAATTTCTTCATTGAGGCCAGGATTCACCTTGGCCAGGGCGCTCGGTCGCAAAGGTACGTACAGCACTGCTCCAGGGGCCAGCGTGGAAAGGGCTGAGCGATTCCAGAGCGCAATGCCGATCTTCTCGACTCTGCCGTCCGGCTCGATCACGTACAGGTAGTCCTTGCTCGCGGCGCGCAGGGCAGGACAGTGGCGCAGGTAGTTTAGCGGCGCTTGCTGAGCAACATGGCGCAGCGTGCAGGGCTCGGCAACGACTCCCACGACGGTCACCGTGGTGGGACGTCCGGGATAGACCAGGCGATCTCCGTCGCCGAGGGGGCGGTTGCTTGCGTCTGCCACTTCGATCGCGCGAGCGGTCAACAGTGCGGGGACACGACCGGTGACCGGCATGCGCTCGATGTCGTCCGCAAGGGTGCGGGCGACACCTGCATCATCCGCGTCGGCGGATGTGTCTTCCATCAGTTGAGCTAGATCGAACAGGACACCGGTCTTCAGGCGAGTCTGCGCGATCCGCTCGGAGGCACGCAGCCAGGCGGCCGCCAATGGGTAGGCGGAGGGCTGTGGGCTTGCGGCCAGAATGGCATCACTGAGGCGTGCGCCGGCCGGCATGATCTGCACGCCGGGATGGCTGACATGACCCATCACCTCCACCGATACCTGTGGAGCGGCCGTGGCGGTGGCTGCAGTTATCGTGCCCAGCAGCAGGGCAAGCAGACGCGGGCTCATCGGTGTGGCAGATCCGGGCTATAGGGCTTGAGCTGGGTGATTTCCAAGCTGGTGCCTGGCGCGATTGCCTGGCGGCTCTTCCAGATGAAGCCGGTATCCGGGTCTACCCAGAAATGATTCTCGGCCTTCCAGTGCCTGCCGCGCTGTGTTTCGCGCACGTGCAGCACACTGCGGCGCTTGCCGAGAATCTCGATGGCTTCACTGCCCATCGGCTGCAGCGTGCCTTGCACCTCCACGCCATAGCGGTAGCCCGGCATCAGGTCGTAGCGGCGATGCACAATTACTGTACGATCAAGCTTGTGCAGTGCCCTGAATGGGTTATCGCCCTCGATCCACATGTTCTGCAGCTCGGGGCTGCCACCAAAGGTGCCGACGAGCAGGCCGTCGTGCAGGAAGATGATGCTGCGCTCACTGCTGTACCAGGCTTGGCGGCCGGCATCGATATTGCCCAGCACCAGCACGGCACCGCCATCAGGACCGAGCACCTTGATCTGCGGATAGCGCTTCTTGGCGACCTCTTCGGCGCTGGGTGTAATGTCGGGGCGGCCTTGCAGGGCCAGTTGTGCCGTCTTGACGCTGGTACGGCCCACCACGCCGCAGCCCGATAGACCGAATGCAATCACCAGCAATGCGGCAACGCCGCGTTGCGCCGACGATAGCGCGGCGAGAGCGCTCCTGCTCATCTTGTGCCTGCCATCAATTGTCGAGATCGTTACGCGCGCTTGCCGCGTTACTGATGATCGACGTGAAGGGAAGCAGCTGGTTCACAAAGCGGCTCCAGCGAGTGACCCCGGCCGCACCGACGAATACAACGTCACCGGGAAGCAGTTCAAACTGGCTGGCAACGGCAAACGCGGCCGGCGATCTGGCTTCCAGGTGGTACACGGTGGAAGGCGTGCTCTGCAGATCCTGCGAGCCGCGGATCACGTAGACGGCATTTCCGTTTGAGGTGCTTTGCTGCAGTCCGCGTGCCCGGCCGAGTGCCTGGCTGAGCGAAATGTCGCTGGTTTTGAAGCTCATCGCGCCGGGCTGGTTGACTTCGCCCACCACGAAAATTTCCTTGCGATCCAGGTAAGGCACGTACAAGTGGTCGCTGGACTTCAGGAAAATATTCGTGGCACCGCCGCCCTGGCGACCAAGGCGATCCAGGTCGATGGTGTAGGTGACGCCGTCGCGGGTCAGCCGGACGCCGGACAGGTCGGCCTGGGTGGCGTCCAGTCCGGACTGGCTGATTGCGTCGCCCAGCGTCAGCGGCGTGACGGTCAGCGGCACAGTGGCGGCCTGGCGCGACGCGCCAGTGACCCAGACGCGTTGGCTGGCATAGGTCAGGATGGAGACATCGACTTGGGGTGCTTCAATGTAGCGCGCAAGCTTGCTTGTAAGTTCCTCGCGCAGCTGGCTCGGTGTCCTGCCTGCGGCAGAGATCTTGCCGACATAGGGATAGAACAGCGATCCATCGGACTGGACGGGACGGCCCGCCGCATTGAGCTGTTGCTGGGGGCCTGCCGGAACGGTCAGCTCCGGGTGATCCCAAACCGTGATGTACAGGACGTCGCCGGCGCCGATCTCGTAAGGGCCAGGCTGGTAGCTGGTCAGCGCTGTCGGTAGGCCGGGCACATCGCGTGCAGCCCGATCCATGGCGATGAGCTTCGGCGTGATCGGAATCAGCTCGATCTGGTCATTGCCAACCGGCTGGTCGTCGCGTGCGAACGCGCTCGAACGCATGTGCTGGCCGGGTGCAAACATGCATCCGGAGAGGGAAAGGGCCAGCGCCAAAGCGGCGCAAAGACGCTTGCAGTCCATCGATGATTCTTCCTTGCCCTGCTGGGCAAAACAAAAGCCCCCGCCAGATCTGCGCCCGGCGGGGGCGTGATGACCCTGATCTGCTCAGCGGATCAGTTGGTGCCGGTGGTGCCGGTAGTGCCGGTAGTGCCGGTAGTGCCGCCGGGACCCGGAGGCGTGGTGCCGCCACCATTGTTGTTGCCTGCATCGTCCTTGCTGCTGTCAGCGGCAACGCTGTACAGCACGCCAGCGGCAGCAATGCCCAGGCCAACAGTAGCGACGGTGGTCAGGGTGCCAGTGGCGGCGGCGCCAGCCGCTTCTGCGCCAGCGACTTCAGCGCTGGTTTCCGCAGTGGCAACCGGAGCTTCCTGGGCAAACACCGGCGAGGACAGGCCCAGCAGGGCGAGGGCGGCAATCATCTTCTTCATCTACGGGGTCTCCTACTCCGTGAGGGAAATTTTTCCACCGCTATGTTGACGACTGTTCATCTGCTGTGTCAAGGAAAGTGAAGAAAATGATGGAGCGAATAGGCGGATTTCAGAAATGCTGCAAGATTTCTGCCCTGCCGGAGATCGATTTCGCCAGTGCAATCACGAGCTGATGGGTATGCAGATCGGGCAGGGTAAGGGGCAAAATCATTCCAGCAAACGCCGCGCCAACAGTTACGATGGGTGGAGGTCGATCAATGAACGATGTGGTACGCACTGCCCACGTGCTGCACCCCAGTCCAATCATCAGCCCGGCAATGACCTCCGAAAGGCTATGCGCATGCAACGGGATTCGTGACCAGGCAATGGCGGTGGCCAGCAGCACGCCGATGACCAGGCCGATTCTCCGGGGGAGCTTGCCGGGCCCCGCCAGCAGCGCGCCAACGACCGGATAGATGACGCTGGACATCGCGGCATGCCCGGAGACGCCGGTGAAGTGCATGCTCTTGATGCCAATCCCCCAGCCCATGAAGGCGAGCTTCGAAGCAAGCGTGATGCCGGCGGTGACGGCGATGGCCAGCAGCCATCGCCATTTCAGGCGTGCGTCTGCGCGGGGGAGGGTGAACAGCAGCACCAGGGCCATCGGCAGCAGCCAGCGGCTGTCGCCAAGGGCGGAGAGGGTTCGCCAGACGTCGGACATCCAGTTCACAACGGGTCGCGGCGGGCCAGCATATCGAGTCCGGGCGCTGTGCAGAACGCCCGGCGCTTGGTCCATTCAGCCAGACGAGGTATCCTTCTCCGCTGCCAATGGCCCCGTAGCTCAGCTGGATAGAGCGTCCCCCTCCTAAGGGGAAGGTCGCCCGTTCGAATCGGGCCGGGGTCACCATCTGCTACAGCCGCATGGCAACCGCTCGCCGGACGGCAGCGGCAGGCAGTCCTCCCCAGACAGCCCAGCGCCGCCGCCGCGCAGGCCATGACGCGAATCCACGTGGGCGTGGCTGCCGGTCACGCGCCCGATCAGTCGCGAAAACACCCGCTTCAGAGGGCGGGGCAACGGGAAACGCGCCGAGGCCTTTGAACACGCGAAACCGGGCTGGGCTGGGTGCGGCGGCACACGGGGCGTGATGGCGGCGCGTCTGGAATCTATTGCCCTATGGCAGATCCCAAATGCGGCCGCGCAGCGTGTAGGCCTGGCGCAGATGACGCGCCATGAACGCCATGAGCCCCCAGCTTCGCCCCGTCCAGCCGTCGCACTACGCCATCGTGGCCAACTGGCCTGAATCAGCCGAGGCGACCCGGCGCTGGGCAGGCCCCGGTGTGCCGTTTCCCCTGCTGCCGGAACGGTTCGCGCAGGTGCTCGAACTCGGGTCGCGCCCAGGCTGGGCGCTGCTGGACGAGCAGGGTACCTGCGTTGGATTCGGCCAATACTGGATGACTGACGCCCGCACCGCACATCTGGGCCGCATCATCGTTTCCCCGCTGGCACGCGGGCGCGGCCTTGGCCGGCTGCTCATGCAGGCATTGAGTGCACAGGCCCTGGGCCAAGCGGATGTGCAGCAGCTCACCCTGCGCGTCTATCGTGACAACACGGCTGCCGTGGCGCTGTACCGGGACCTCGGTTTCCAGCAGGTTGAAGCGTTCTCGACCCCCGACCTTCTGTTCATGCAGCGCACCTCGGGCTGAACGCTGCTCCGGCGTGGCGGCCTTCAGGGCACAGCATTGCCCGCAGGATAATTGCAAGCCGTTGGGGCGTCAGGGATGAGGGCCGTCGAGCGCTTGACCGGCCTTCCTCAATCCTGCTTCAGCAGCTCCACCAGCTGGCGCAAACGATACGGCTTGGGCAGGAATTCCACCTGA
This sequence comes from Stenotrophomonas sp. Sm10, assembly GCF_030985515.1. Taxonomy (NCBI): domain Bacteria; kingdom Pseudomonadati; phylum Pseudomonadota; class Gammaproteobacteria; order Lysobacterales; family Lysobacteraceae; genus Stenotrophomonas; species Stenotrophomonas sp. Sm10. The sequence goes on along the minus strand of NZ_JAPTFO010000009.1, from coordinate 44,057 downwards.
TCGGGCAGTGGCGGCAGCTGCGAGCGCGCGTATCCGGATGAGAGGATCATCCGCGCCTGCGGCTGTTCGCGCGCCACATGCTCGCTCAGCTCGATACCGGACATGCCGTTGGGCATGCTGACATCGCTGAACACCACGTCGAAGCGTGCGTCGCCTTTCAGCAACGCGGCAGCTTCATGGCCGTCGGCGGTGGTGGATACCTCGATGCCGAAATCGCGCAGCGCCATGCCGATCATCTCGCGCAGATCGTTCTGGTCCTCCACCATCAGTACGCGGATCGGTTCATCGGTCATCGGTTGCATCCTCTGTTGCGGGGAGTAGCAGGCTGACCGTGGTGCCGACACCGGGGGTGGTGGACACATCGACGAAGCCGCCGCTCTGGGTAGTGAATCCGAACACCTGGCTCAGGCCCAGGCCGCTGCCCTTGCCGATGTCCTTGGTGGTGAAGAAGGGCTCGCTGGCCCGCTCGGCGATGTCGGCGGCCATGCCGTGGCCTTCGTCGCAGACGCTGAGGGTGACATAGCCGCGTTGCAGCGTGGTGTCCGCATCCGGGTCGAGGCGATGTTCCAGTGCGGTGCCGATCAGGATGCGGCCGCCATCGGCGGTGGCCTCCACGGCATTGGCCACCAGGTTTGCCAGGGCGGTCTGCAATTGCATCGCATCGGTGCTCACCTGCGGCAGGCCGGGGGTGAGATGGGCATCCAGCGTCACCGTGGGCGGGCAGGCGCGTTGCAGGTCCGGCAGCCACTGCCGCACCAGCGTATTGATGTCCACCGGTTCGCGGATCAGGGTCTGGCCGGTGCTGAAGGCCAGCAGCTGGCGGGTCAGCAGCGCGCCACGGTCAGTGGCCGCCTGCGCGGCATCCAGCAGCTCGGCCGCGCGTGCATCGTCACCGCTGACGCGCAGCGACAGCAGGTCCAGCGCGTTGCCGATGGTGGTCAGCAGGTTGTTGAACTCGTGCGACAGGCCGCGGCTGAGCCGGCCGACCGTTTCGAACTGCTGGGTATTGCGCAGCGCACGCTGGGCATCACGCAGCAGCCGTTGCGCCTGCCACTGCTCGGTGATGTCACGGGTGATCTTGACGAAGCCGAGCAGTTCGCCCGCTTCGACGACCGGCTCGATGACCACGCTGGCGCGGAACGACGAGCCGTCACGGCGTACCCGCCAGCCCTCGCTGGCGACATGCCCTTGTTGCGCTGCGACGCGGAGCAGGCGCTGTGGTTCGCCAGCCTCGCGGTCGCTGGCCAGGTAGAAGCGGCTGAAGTGGGTTCCCACCACTTCGTCGGCTGAATAGCCTTTGATGCGTTCGGCGCCGGGGTTCCAGCTGCAGACGATGCCTTCAGGATCAAGCAGGTACAGCGCATGATCGCGCACGCTGTCGATCAGCAGTCGCAGTTGTCGGGAAGGGTCCGTCAGCACGGACGTCGTAGAGGCAGCTGCGTCCACGTGTAAATAAGTGTTACCCCTGTGAGGGACGTGAAGCTAGGCATTCAAGTGTGAAGGATGCGTGCACACCTGACACGTGCCATTTGTCCTGTGCGGCTGAATGCGACACGGAGTACCATCTTCCACCCTTTGCCTTCTGGAACCGACCTGCATGCGTCCTGGTGCGACTACGCGTGACCGCTGGATCTGGATGACGTCCGCTGTGCTGCTGGCCGCGACCATCGCGTTGGAACTGGTCGTCCCGCTCGGCTATGCCGTATGGCTGGCCTACTTCCTGGCTGTTGGCGTCACGGTGTTCCAGCGCAGCGCGCGGGCGCCGTTCGTGGTGGCCCTGCTGTCCTGCCTCCTGCTGGTCATCGGCTTCAACGTCGCGCCCGCCAGTTCCAACTCGGCGTTCTCCTTCGTCAACCGGACCATTGGCGGCTGTGCCTTCCTGATGATCGCACTGATCGTCTCGCGCGCGATCCAGGCCCGGCGCCAGGCAATGCGCGCGCTCTGGCTGCAGGAAGCCGAGAACGCGGTGGCGACGAGCCTTCGCGGTGACCTGGGGCCGGAACAGATCGCCGAGGCTGCAGCGACAAGCCTGGCCGCGCAGCTCGGCGCGGAGGTAGGTGCGGTCTACCGACTGGAAGGCGGGCGGTTGCAGCTGACCGGTGGCGTCGCCTTGCCTGCGGGAACGCCAGCGTCGCTGGCCCTTCACGAAGGGCTGGCCGGGCAGGTCGCTCGTGATGAACGCATCCGCCACCTGCACGGCGATGATGCCGCCGTGCTTGAACTGCAGACCAGCCTCGGCCGGTTGCCGGTGCGCGAGCGCATCCTGGCGCCGATCAGCAGCGATGGCGCGGTGGTCGGGGTCATCGAGCTGGGTCGCGCCAAGGTGGGCGAACTGCGTGACCTGGATCGCGAACTTCTGGAGCGCTGTGCGGAGACCGTCGGCATGGCGCTGCGCGCATCGCTGCTGCGTGCGCAGCTGGTGGTGCTGCTGGAAGAGTCGCAGCGCCAGGGTGAAGAGCTGCAGGCCCAGCAGGAAGAGCTGCGCGTGGCCAACGAAGAACTGGAAGAGCAGAGCCGCAGCCTGCTCCAGTCGCAGAGCCACCTGGAAGAACAGCAGGCCGAGCTGGAACAGAGCAACGTGCAGCTGGAAGAGCGCACCCACGAGCTGGAGGCGCAGAAGCAGGCGCTGCTGGTGGCGCAGAGCCAGCTGGTGCGCAACAGCAACGAGCTGGCCGCGACCTCGCGCTACAAGTCCGAGTTCCTGGCCAACATGTCGCATGAGCTGCGCACGCCGCTGAACAGCTCGCTGATCCTGGCCAAGCTGCTGGCCGACAACAAGGATGGCACGCTCACCGAGGAGCAGGTGAAGTACGCGCGTGCGATCCTCTCGTCCAACAACGACCTGCTGGCGTTGATCAACGACATCCTGGACCTGTCGCGCATCGAGGCCGGCCACGTCGAACTGTCCGATGAAGTGGTGGTGGTCGAGAGCGCGCTGCAGCGCCTGCGCGAGACCTTCGAGCCGATGGCGCGGCAGAAGGGCCTGGCGTTGCAGATCGAAGCCGACGCGCTGGCACCGACCCAGCTGGTGGTCGACAGCCAGCGGCTGCAGCAGATCCTGAAGAACCTGCTGGCCAACGCAGTGAAGTTCACCGAGCATGGAAAGGTCAGCCTGCACGTGCGTGCCGGCGGCAACGGCCGCATCCGGTTCGAGGTCTGCGACACCGGCATCGGCATTGCCCGCGAGCAGCTGGACGTCATCTTTGAAGCCTTCCGCCAGGCCGACGGCAGTACCCGCCGTCGCTACGGCGGTACCGGGCTGGGCCTGTCGATCTCGCGCGATCTGGCCGAGCGCATGGGCGGTGGCATCCAGGTCGACAGTGAGCCCGGACGCGGCAGCTGCTTCATCCTGGAGCTGCCGTTGCAGGGTGCGCCCGCCGCGAGCGCGGCTGACGCTGCCGAGGGTCCCTTGGCAGCGCCGCCGGCGGCACCGGCCGTGCTGCCAGCCGCGCCCGTGCGCGTTGCGGGCGCGGCAGCGCCGGTCACTGCGACGGCCGGCGTGGCCGACGACCGTGGTCGCCGGCAGCGCGCCGGTCGCCTGATCCTGGCGGTGGAGGACGATGCCACGTTCGCCGAAGCGCTGGTGGCCCTGGCCCATGAACTGGACTTCGACTGTGTGGTGGCGGGCACGGCGGAAGAGGCGCTGGCCCTGGCCAGCGAACTGCGCCCGAACGGCATCCTGCTCGATATCGGCCTGCCGGACGTGTCGGGGCTGAGCGTGCTGGAGCGCCTGAAGCGCAACCCGGATACCCGCCATATCCCGGTGCATGTGGTCTCGGCCACGGATCGCAGCCAGGTGGCGCGCGAGCTGGGCGCGATCGGGTTTGCGATCAAGCCGACCACGCGCGAGCGGCTGGTGACGGCCATCGAGCAGCTGGAACAGACCAGCCAACGCGACGTGCGGCGGCTGCTGATCGTCGAGGACGACAGCGAGCTGCGCCGCAACCTGGAACTGTTGCTGGGCCGCGACCAGCTGCAGATCGTCGCGGTGGGCACCTTGGCCGGCGCACTGGAACAGCTCAGCACGGTCACGTTCGACTGCATGGTGATGGACCTGTCGCTGCCCGACGGCAGTGGCTACGACCTGCTCGAGCACATGGCCGGCAACGACGATGTCGGTTTCCCGCCGGTGATCGTCTACACCGGTCGCGCGCTCAGCCGCGAGGAAGAGCAGCGCCTGCGCCGCTATTCCAAGAGCATCATCATCAAGGGCGCACGTTCGCCCGAGCGCCTGCTGGACGAGGTCACCCTGTTCCTGCACAGCGTGGAGGCCAGCCTGCCGACCGACCAGCAGCGCCTGCTGCGCGAGGCGCGCCGTCGCGATACTGTGCTCGACGGTCGGACGGTGCTGCTGGCCGAGGACGACGTGCGCAACATCTTCGCACTGTCCAGTGTGCTTGAACCGCTGGGCGTGACCCTGGAGATCGCGCGCAATGGCCAGGAAGCGGTGGATCGCCTGGCCGAGCGCGAGGTCGACCTGGTGCTGATGGACATCATGATGCCGGAGAAGGATGGGCTGGCCGCAATGCGGGAGATCCGCGCGCAACGCCACCTGCAGGACCTGCCGATCATCGCGCTGACCGCCAAGGCCATGCCGGACGATCGTGAGCGCTGCCTGCAGGCCGGTGCCAACGACTACATCGCCAAGCCCATCGACGTCGACAAGCTGGTATCGCTGTGCCGGGTCTGGTGCTCGCGGCAATGAACGAGCAGGCCCTGTTCGACCTGGAGCTGAAGGTGCTGCTGGAAGCGTTGTACCAGCGCTACCACTACGATTTCCGCAGTTACGCGGTGTCGTCGCTGCGCCGACGGATCCGCCAGGCCATGCAGCGTTATGAGTGCGGGCGGCTGGCCGATCTGCAGCACCGCCTGCTGCACGAGCCGGACCTGTTCGCGCAGGCGATGCAGTTCTTCACCGTGCAGGTCTCGGAGATGTTCCGTGACCCGGCCTATTTCCGTGAGCTGCGCGAGCAGGTAGTGCCGGTACTGCGCACCTATCCGTCGGTGAAGCTGTGGGTGGCCGGTTGCAGCACGGGCGAAGAAGTCTGGTCGCTGGCGATCCTGTTGCACGAGGAAGGCCTGCTCGAGCGCAGCATCGTCTACGCCACCGACATCAATCCAGCGGCGCTGGCCACCGCGGAAGCCGGGGCTTATGGCATCGACCGGATGGCGCAGTTCAGCCGCAACTATCTGGCGGCCGGTGGCGCCGCGTCGCTGTCCGATTACTACGCCACGGCTTACGATGGCGCGGTGTTCGATCGGCAGCTGCGCCGCAACGTGGTGTTTGCCGACCACAGCCTGGCCACCGACACGGTGTTCTCCGAAGTACACCTGGTGTCGTGCCGCAACGTGCTGATCTATTTCAACCGCGACCTGCAGGACCGCGCGGTGGGCCTGTTCCGTGAAGCGCTGGTGCACCGCGGCTTCCTGGGCCTGGGCAGCAAGGAGTCGCTGCAGTTCGGGTGCCACCACGATGCGTTCGAGGTCTGTTCGCGCGAGCATCGCCTGTACCGGAAGGTGGCCTGATGGCCACGCCGACACCCCCGGCCGTACTGGTGATCGGGGCTTCGGCCGGTGGCGTCGCGGCCCTGCAGGCGGTGCTCGGCGCGCTGCCCGCGACGCTGCCGGTGCCGGTGCTGGCGGTGCTGCACCTGCCACGCGATCGCAGCAGCCGCATCGCCGAAGTGCTGGCACCGTACTGCGCGCTGCCGGTGCGCGAGGCCGAAGACAAGCAGCCGTTGCTGCGTGGCACGGTGACCTTCGCGCCGCCGGATTACCACCTGCTGGTGGAAGACGCCGGCTCGCTGGCGCTGTCGGTGGACGCGCCGGTGCTGTTCTCGCGCCCGGCCATCGATCCGCTGTTCGAATCGGCAGCGGCCGTATTCGGCGACCAGGTGCTGGCCCTGCTGCTGACCGGCGCCAGCAGCGATGGCAGTGAAGGGGTGGCCGCAGTGCGCGGCGCCGGTGGTCGAGCCTGGCTGCAATGTCCCGAGGAGGCCGAGGCATCGATGATGCCGGCCTCCGCCCTGCAGCACGCTGGTGCCGATGCCGTGCTGCCCCTTGAACTGATGTGTCGTCGCCTGAAGGAGCTGTTTGCATGAACCTGTTGCCGCCGGACCCTGCGCAGTCGCAGTCCCCGGTCAACCTGCTGATCGTCGACGACGTGCCGCAGAATTTGGTGGCCATGCAGGCGCTGTTGCAGCGCGAGGGCGTGAACCTGCTGCTGGCCGGTTCGGGCGCGGAGGCGCTGGAGCTGCTGCTGGAGCACGAGGTGGCGCTGGCGTTGCTCGATGTGCACATGCCCGAGATCGATGGCTTCACCCTGGCCGAACTGATGCGCGGCTCGCATCGCAGCCGCACGGTGCCGATCATCTTCCTGACCGCCTCGCCGGACGATCCGCTGCGTGCGTTCAAGGGCTACGAAACCGGTGCGGTGGATTTCCTGCACAAGCCGGTGGCACCACAGGTCATCCTGAGCAAGGTCAACGTCTTCATCGAGCTGTACCAGCAGCGCCAGCTGCTGAAGGCCCGCAACGAGGCGCTCGAGCGGGCGCTGAAGCTCAACGAGACAATGGCCGCCGTGTTGACCCACGACCTGCGCACGCCGCTGTCGGCGATCCTGTTGTGTGCCGACAAGCTGGCGCTGGAGCTTCCGGCGAACAACAGCAGCGCGCAGCAGACACTGGCGCATCTGGAGGCCAGTACCCTGCGCATGGCGCGGATGGTCGAGCAGTTGCTGGACTTTTCGCGGATCCGCAGTGGTGGCCTGCGGCTGCAGGCTACCGCCTGCGACCTGCGTGAGGTCACCCGTGCGGTGATCGCCGAAGCGGGCAGTGCCCACGGTCAGGAGCGCATTCGTTTCGACGCCGTCGGCGACACGCGCCTGCAAGGCGACATGGACCGCCTGGGCCAGATCGCAGCAAACCTGGTGGGCAATGCGTTGACGCATGGCAGCGAGGCACACGTGCAGCTGGATGGCAACGATGCCCGCGCGGTGGTGCTGCGGGTGAGCAATGCCGGCCATATCGATGAGGCGCTGTTGCCGCGCTTGTTCGAGCCGTTCAAGGCCAGTTTCCACCAGAGCAAGGGACTGGGGCTGGGCCTGTACATCGTGGATCAGTTCGTGCGCGCGCACGGCGGCCGGATCGGGGCGCGCAACGAGGCAGGCCAGGTCGTGTTCGAGGCCGTGCTGCCGCGGCGGTGGGACGGGGCGGGCGCCATCGCAACCTGAATTCTTCAGGGAACGGGCGGGCGTATTGAGACGGACTCGTCCGCAACTGCTACCGTGCGTTCACACCCAGCCAAGGAAGCACCATGCCATTGCGCGCCATCGCCTACATCAGCCGGGCGCTGCCGGAGCTCTCCAGCCAACGCCTGCAGGCGCTGGTCGAAGACGCTGCGCGTTTCAACAAGATGGCGGGGGTGACCGGAGTGCTGCTGCACGATGGCAATCGTTTCCTGCAGTACATCGAGGGGCCGCCGGATGGCATCGACTCGGTGTATGAGCGCATTCTCCAGGCCGGCAGTCACATCGACATCATCGAGCTGGCGCGAGGCCGCCTCGGCCAGCGCCAGTTTCCCTACTGGTCGATGCGGGCGTTGCCGGTGGAGGCAGCGCTGCTGCGCCAGTTGTCATCCAGCGACTGGGCCGGTTTCAGCCGGGCGCTGGAGGGGGATCGCGCGGCGCCGACACCGGTCGACCTGCTGGACACGGTGGTGCAGCCGGCGCTGCATGCCGGCTGACATTCAACCTCACGCCCGGCCGCAGTAGGCAGCGTGCAGGGCCTGCAGCACACCCAGCGCAGGCCCTTCGACCACCCGGTAGTGGATCGCCTGTGCCTCGCGCCGGGTTGCCACGATCTTCATCGCGCGCAGTACCGCCAGGTGCTGGGACAGCGCCGACGCGCTCAGCCCGGTAAGCGCCTGCAGCTCCGCTACTGCCGCCTCGCCTTCGACCAGGCGGCACAACACCCGCAGCCGGGCGGGGTGGGCCAGGCCTTTGAGCAGCGTGGCTGCCTCTGAAGCGTGTTCGGCCATGGCTGCGCCGTCGGGCAGGGACCGGACCATGTTGACTCCTTTGTTTAGAATGATCTAATTTAGAGTAGTCTAAATTAAGGGGCAATTCCATGTGCGGTGGCGAAGAGGGTGGGGCATGAACCTGCCCTGGGGTGCGGTCACCGGCGGCGCCTTGATCGGTGCCGCTGCGGTGCTGTTGCTGGCCAGCATCGGGCGCGTGGCGGGCATCAGCGGCATCGCCGCGGGCAGCCTGCGGGCAGCCGAAGGCGAGCGTGGCTGGCGCTGGGCATTCCTGGCCGGCCTGCTGGCATCGGCGGGGCTGGTGCTGTGGTGGCAGTCGGTGCCCGCGGCATCGCCGCGCGCACTGCTGCGTGATGCATTGCCGGCCTGGCAGTTGGTCGGCGCCGGCCTGCTGGTCGGCTTCGGCACCCGCTTGGGCAGCGGCTGTACCAGTGGCCACGGCGTGTGTGGCCTGGCGCGCGGTTCGAAGCGATCGTCGCTGGCGGTGCTGCTATTCATGGCGTTCGCGATGCTGACGACCTTCCTGGTCCGGCACGGTGGAGCCCTGGCATGAGTCGTCCGAGGGCTGCTGCCGCTGTAGCGGGTGCGCTGTTCGGCGCAGGCCTGGCCCTTTCCGGCATGACCGATGCGCGTCGCGTGCTCGGCTTCCTTGATGTCACCGGGGATTTCGATCCCACCCTGCTATGGGTGCTGGGGTCGGCGCTGCTGGTCAGTGCGGCCGGCCAGCGCTGGGCGCTGCGGCGCGCGCGGCCGTGGTTCGCGATGCGCTTCCAGTTGCCCACCGCGCGCGATGTCGATACGCGTCTACTGCTGGGTGCCGCACTGTTCGGTATCGGCTGGGGATGGGCCGGCTACTGCCCGGGCCCGGCCATCGCGGGGCTGGCGGCGGCATCGCGCGAGGCGCTGTGGTTCGTGCCTGCCATGGTCCTGGGCTTCTGGGCGCACGATCGGTTCGTGCGCTGAGGCTTCACTCCGGTGTCACCCTGGATCGGATCAGATCATGCATCACGGGGAAAGGAGCGTAGTGCATGGCACGGATGAACTGGAAAGGAAAGGTGATGCTGGCCGTGGCGTTGGCGTCCGCGACCACGCCGGCACTGGCCTGCACGCGTGCGGTGTACCTGGGTGACAACGGCGATGTGATCACCGCGCGCTCGATGGACTGGAAGGTCGATGTGGCGACCAACCTCTACATACTGCCGCGCGGCATTGCGCGCACCGGCCAGGCCGGCCCGAAGTCGCTGGCGTGGACCGCGCGCTACGGCAGCGTGGTGGCCACCGGCTACGACGTGTCGACCACCGATGGCATGAACGAAAAGGGCCTGGTGGCCAACCTGCTGTGGCTGGTCGAATCGGAGTATCCGCAGAAGCGTGGCAACAAGCCGGGCCTGGCGATTTCGCTGTGGGCGCAGTATGTGCTGGACAATTTCGCTACCGTTGAAGAGGCGGTCACCGCGTTGAAGCGCGAGCCGTACTCGATCGTCACCGACAAGGTGCCCGGCGAAGACCGCCAGGCGACGCTGCACCTGTCGCTGTCCGATGCCAGCGGCGACAGCGCGATCGTCGAATACATCGGCGGTCGCCAGGTGATCCATCATGACCGGCGCTACCAGGTGATGACCAACTCGCCGATCTTCGAGCACCAGCTGGCGCTGAACAGCTATTGGCAGCAGATCGGTGGCACGGTGATGCTGCCCGGTACCAACCGTTCCGCCGACCGCTTCGCCCGCGCCTCGTTCTACATCAATGCCATTCCCAAGTCCGAAGACCCGGTGATGGCGCTGGCCAGCGTGTTCAGCGTGATCCGCAATGCATCGGTGCCGTATGGCATCACCACGCCAGGCGAGCCGAACATTTCTTCCACGCGCTGGCGCACCGTAGCCGACCACAAGCGGCGGTTGTACTTCTTCGAGTCGGCGTTGACCCCGAACACCTTCTGGGTTGATCTGAACAAGGTCGACTTCGGCGGCCAGGTCCTCAAGCTGGACCTCGGCAAGGACCAGCGCAACACCTTTGCCGGCGATGCGCTGGGCCAGTTCGTACCCAGCGCACCGTTCACCTTCCTCGCCGTCGACGGTTAGTTCGACGCCTGGCTGGAAGCCGGATAGACCGCCTGGATCGTGCAGCCGCCGTGGGTGTACTGCGGCAGCGGCGCCAGTGCATCGTTGCGCAGGTCACCCTTCTCGAATCCGGCGGTAAGGATGCGATCGCCCGGATTGCCACAGATCAGGCCGTTCTGCATCCCGGAGTGGAAGCTCAGCTGTGGCGCACGGTCGAGCTGGCGGCAGTGGCTGCCAAGCTCCACGCGATAGTAGCGGTGACCACCATTGCGATGCGGATTGGTCTCCACCAGCATGCCCTGCGGGTCGGACGACCACGCGCGCACGTTGCGCGTGGCAAAGCAGTACGACGGCGAACCACCGAAACTGCGGCGGATGTCCCTGCGCTCGCGGATGGTCAGGGCGGGCAGGGTGGCCATGCGCAGGCGGTCGCTGTCGCGGGCCACGTTGGCGTAGTCGCGATCCTGCACGGGGGTCACCGCGCTGATCGCGCAGCTGCGGCCATCGACCACCACACGCTCGCTGGGGCGACCGCAGGCCCAGCCAGCGGGCGCCTCAAGTTTCAGCGTGGTGGCACCGCGGACGCCGGGGCACTCCTCGCTGAAGTCGATCCGATAAGCCTGGCCCGAGGCGGCTCGCAGGGCGATTGAACGCGGTGACGCCTGCTCCACTTCCTGGACGCCGACCGCGTCCATGCAGTGCGGCGCCGGTGGGGTACGTTCCTGAGCGGAGGCCGGGGCGGTGAGCGCCAGGCCGAGGCTGGTGGCAAGCACCAGGGACAGCTGCTGATGGGTCATGACCTGCACTCCCTGCGTTGGATGACGGACCGACTATAGCAGCGGTTTGCACGGCCGTTGTTACACGCGCACACTGCCCGGATGGGCGCCATCTTCCATCTGCGGCACTACGGGCAGGCCACCGGCCTGGACCGCCATGACTACGCGCAGTGGGTTCTGCCGCTGCAGGGCGAGCTGCAGTTCGAGATGGAAGGGCGCGGCGGTCGGCTGGACCTGCTGCAGGGGGCATTTGTTGCTGCCGGCGAAGCGCATGACCAGATGGCGGACGGCCCCAATGGTTTCGTGATCGTTGATTGTCCTCCAGGCGTGCTTGATGACGGCACGCAGGAGCATCTGTGCCGGCAGCGCTGGCTGCATCTGCCGCTGGCGTTGCGCCGGTGCCTGGCCGACGTGCAGACAGGGCAGCCGATGCCGGCGCTGCTGCCGCAGCTGCTGCAGGTGTTTGCACCGGCGGGCAGTGGCGCGCGCATGCAGGGCCTGTGTGCGGCGGTGCAGGCCGATCCCGGCCGGGCCTGGCCGGTTGCCCGGATGGCCGGATTTGTCGGTGTCAGCGAGAGCCGGTTGCACGCATTGTTCCAGCGCGAGTTCGGGCTGAGCCCGCAGGCCTGGCTCAGCGCGTGCCGGCTGCGCTGGGCCAAGCACCAGCTTCGCACCAGTACGGCGCCGATCAGCGATATCGCGCTGGCCGCAGGCTATTCCGAGCAGAGCGCACTGACTCGTGCGCTGCGCCGCGAGTGTGGCCAGACCCCGGCTGCGTGGCGCAGGAGCGCCGGCTGATCTATAGAGCCGAGCCCACGCTCGGCTGCCCTTATCTGCACAGCGGCCAATCGCAGCCGAGCAGTGGCTCGGCTCTACAGAGATGACAAGGCAATAGCCTGGGTCAAGAGCCCCTACCGGCCAGCGCTTACACTGCGCGGCCCGTTCTCTCCCCCGAAGAACCCGAATGCGCAACAACCCGATGGCCCTGGGCATCGCCAACGGCATTGCCGCCGGCGCGCTGTGGGGCGTGGTCTTTCTCGCACCTGCCGTGCTTCAGTCCTTCAATGCGCTGCAACTGTCCGCTGGTCGCTACCTGGTCTATGGCCTGATGGCAGTCGCCCTGCTGCTGCCGCGATGGAAGCGGCTGGCACCGCGGCTGGGCCGTGCCGAATGGACCGGCCTGCTGTGGCTGAGCCTGGCAGGCAACCTGGTCTATTTCCTGCTGCTGGCCGTGGCGGTGCAGTGGGCTGGTGGCGCTGCAGCCTCCTTGATTGTCGGCCTGATCCCAGTGGTGGTCACCCTCGTTGGCGTGCGCGAGCAGGGGGCGGTGCCGCTGAGGCAGCTGCTGCCGGCGCTGGGCCTGTGCGTGCTCGGCGTGGGACTGGTTGGCTGGGAAGCGCTGATGTCCGAGCACCTGGCCACCCCGTGGCGGCAGCGCCTGATCGGCCTGCTGTGCGCGTTCGGCGCGCTGTTCTCGTGGGCGTTGTACTCGATCGGCAACAGCCGCTGGCTGGCGCGCCGACCGGATCTGTCCAGCCACGACTGGTCGCTGCTGACCGGCGTGACGACTGGCGGCCTGGCCCTGCTGCTGGTGCCGATGGCCTTCATCGGTCACACCGGCAGCCATTCGGCGGCGCAGTGGAGTGGGTTCTGGGCGATCAGCGCCGGTGTGGCAGTGGTGGCCTCGATCCTCGGCAACGCATTCTGGAACCGCGCCAGCCGCCTGCTGCCGCTGACCCTGACTGGCCAGATGATCGTGTTCGAAACGCTGTTCGCACTGCTGTATGCCTTCGCCTGGCAACAGCGTTGGCCGTCGCTGCTGGAAGCGTTGGCCATCGTGTTGCTGATGGCCGGCGTGATGCTGTGCGCGCATGCCCATCGCACGCCGCGGGCGATCGCCGAACATGCCGGCTGAATCCGGTCGACAAGCGTGCTGATGCGCGCTTGGTCTCAGTTGCAACCAAATGTACGCACGTTAGCCGATGATCGCCGCAATGGTTTTTTGCATCGCAGCACTTGACAGCGGGCCGGCGCACAGTGTTTTCTGTGCGCCATGGTCCTTGATGCCGCCCACGCCAGCCTGATCGCCCCCGCCACTGCGGGCCGTTCGACTGCGCCGGTCGCCACCACCACCATTACCACCACCACCGTCACCACTGCCCTGGTGCGGCCCGTCGTCTTCGTGTAACTCCCGAAAACCACGGCCCCGCACCATACAGGTGGCGGGGAAACTCGACACCTGCATGCGACGGGGCCTCCTGCCGAGGTCTGCATGTCTTCCCACGCCCCCGCCCATCCCGTTGCCCCGGCCGATCTGGCTGCGCCGTCCACTGTCGTGCACAAGTTCGGCGGCACCTCGGTGGCCGATGCCGAACGCTATCGCCATGTTGCCGGCCTGCTGCTGGCCCGCCCCGAACCGCTGCAGGTCACTGTCGTCTCGGCGATGAAGGGCGTCACTGACGCGCTGATTGATCTGGCGCAGCTGGCGGCCAAGGGCGACGAAGGTTGGCGCGAGGCGTGGCATGCCCTGCGCGCGCGCCATCGCGGCGCCGCCGTGGCGCTGCTGGGCGAGCAGGTCGGCGAGACGGTCGAATGGATCGACGCCCGCTTCGATCAGCTGGCCGAAGTGCTGGCGGCGCTGGCGGTGATCGGCGAGCTGCCGCGCGAAGTGCTCGACCGTGTGCAGGGCCTGGGCGAAGTGTTTTCCGCACAGCTGCTCGGCAGCCACCTGCGTGCCCTGGGCGAAGACTGTGCGGTACTCGATGCACGCGACGTGCTGGTGGTCGGGCATGGCGAACTGGGTGTGGATGTCGACTGGGAGTCCAGCGCGGACCGCCTGGCCAAGTGGCGCCTGCGGCATCCGCAGATGCGCCTGGTCGCCACCGGTTTCGTTGCCCGTGACCGCCATGACCGCATCACCACGCTAGGCCGCAACGGCAGCGACTATTCCGGCGCGATCTTCGCCGCGCTGTTCAATGCCGATGAACTGCACATCTGGACCGACGTCGACGGCGTGCTGTCGGCCGACCCGCGGCTGGTGCCCGAGGCGGTGCAGCTGGAGTCACTGAGCTACGACGAGGCCTGCGAGCTGGCTTATTTCGGCGCCAAGGTGGTGCACCCGCAGACGATGTCGCCGGCCATCCGCCTCGGCCTGCCGATCTTCATCCGCAATACCTTCCAGCCGGCGCATCCGGGGACGCGCATCAGCGCCGAGCGCTCGCCGCGCGGGCCGGTGAAGGGCCTGACCCTGAGCCCCGGCTTGGCCCTGTTGAACCTGGAGGGCACCGGCCTGATCGGCGTGCCCGGTACCGCCGAGCGCGTGTTCGCGGCGCTGCGCCAGGCGCAGGTGTCGGTGGTGATGATCTCGCAGGGTTCGTCAGAGCATTCGATCTGCTGCGTGGTTCGCGCCGCCGAAGCGGCGCGTGGCCGTGAGGCACTGCTGCATGCGTTCGCGCATGAACTGTCGGTAGGGCAGGTGCAGCGCGTGCAGGTCAGCGAGGGCGTCAGCGTGCTGGCGGCAGTGGGCGACGGCATGGCCGGCCAGCCCGGTGTGGCGGCGCGCCTGTTCGAGGCGCTGGGACGCGCGCAGGTGAACATCCTGGCGATCGCGCAGGGCTCGTCGGAGCGCAATATTTCTGTGGCGGTGGACAGTGCCGATGCCACCCGCGCATTGCGGGCCGCACATGCGGGCTTCTGGCTGTCGCCGCAGACGTTCGCGGTCGGTGTGATCGGGCCGGGCAACGTCGGCGCGGCACTGCTGGACCAGCTGCTGGCGGCCCGCCCGCAGCTGCTGGCCAAGGCCAATGTGGATCTTCGCCTGCGCGCGCTGGCCTCGCGTTCGCGCATGCGGCTGGAAGTGGATGGCCTGCACGCCGATTGGCGGGAGGCCTTGCAGGACGCGGGCGAGCCCAGCGACCTGGATCGCTTCACCGAACACCTGCTGGCCGCGCACCTGCCGCATGCGGTGGTGATCGACTGCAGTGGCAGCGCCGAGGTGGCCGATCGCTACGAGGGCTGGCTGGCAGCCGGCATCCACGTGGTGACCCCGAACAAGCAAGCCGGTGCTGGCCCACTGCCGCGCTACCAGCGCATCCGCGCTGCTGCGGCGGCCAGTGGTGCGCGCTTCCGCTACGAAGCCACGGTGGGCGCGGGCCTGCCGGTGATCACCACGCTGCGTGATCTGGTCGATACGGGCGACGAGGTGCTGGCGATCGAAGGCATCTTCTCCGGCACGCTGGCCTGGCTGTTCAACCGCTTCGATGGCAGCCAGCCGTTCTCGCAGCTGGTCGCGCAGGCGCGGTCGATGGGCTACACCGAGCCGGACCCGCGTGACGATCTTTCGGGCGTGGACGTGGCGCGCAAGCTGGTGATCCTCGCCCGCGAGGCCGGCCACGCGCTCAGCCTGGAACAGGTACAGGTGGAAAGCCTGGTGCCGGCGCTGCTGCGCGACGGCAGCGTGGATGACTTCATGGCGCGGCTGGGCGAGTCCGATGCCAGCCTGTTGCAGCGGTTGCAGGACGCGCGGGCGCGTGGCGCGGTGCTGCGCTACGTGGCACAGCTGGGCGCTGACGGTGCCTCGGTGGGCCTGCAGGAACTGCCCGCCGACCACGCCTTCGCCAACCTTCGGTTGACCGACAACGTGGTGCAGTTCCGTACCCGTCGCTACTGCGACAACCCGTTGGTGGTGCAGGGCCCGGGTGCGGGTCCGGAGGTGACGGCAGCGGGTGTGTTCGCGGACCTGCTGCGGGTCGCCGCCGGTGAAGGAGCGCGGCTGTGATCGCACGTGCGTTCGCGCCTGCCTCGGTGGCCAACGTGGCAGTGGGCTTCGACATTCTCGGCCATGCCATTGCCGGTATCGGCGATACCGTGAGCGTGCGCCGCATCGACGAGCCGGCGGTGCGGATCGATGCGATCCGTGGCAGTGCTGTCGCGCTGCCACTGGACGCAGCCGGCAACACCGCCGGGGCTGCGCTGATGTCGCTGCGCGAAGGCCTGGGCCTGGATTTCGGTTTCGCAGTCGAGATCGACAAGGGCATCCCGTTCGGTTCCGGCATGGGCGGTTCGGCAGCGTCGAGTGTCGCGGCGCTGGTCGCCGCCAATGCGCTGCTGCAGGCCCCGTTGCCGCGCGAGGCGCTTTACCCCTACGCGCTGGACGGTGAGGCGGTGGCCAGTGGTGGCCGTCACGGTGACAACGTCGGCCCGCTGCTGCTGGGTGGCCTGGCGCTGTGTACGGCCGACCGCCTGCTGCCAATTCCTGTGCCGGCGGCCTGGCACAGCCTGCTGGTGCATCCGCACGCGGTGCTGGAAACACGCCGTGCGCGCCAGGTGCTGCAGGGCAGCTACGCGCTGGGTGAATTCGTGGCACAGAGTGCGAACCTCGCGCTGGTACTCAGTGGTTGCCATCGTAGTGATGCGGCGCTGGTGCGGGCTGGATTGCGCGATGTGCTGGTCGAACCACGGCGGGCCGGCCTGATTGCAGGTTTCGAAGCAGCCCGCGATGCGGCGCTGTCGGCCCATGCAATGGGTGCGGGCATCTCCGGTGCCGGACCCAGCGTGTTCGCCTGGTTCGAGGACGCCGACCAGGCCCGCGCCGCTGCCGCACCGGTGCAGGCCGCATTTGCCGCCGCCGGTTTCGACAGCGATGCCTGGGTGTCGCCGCTGGATGCACCGGGAGCCCGCTTGTGCTGAATCCTTCCCCTCTACTGGATACCCAACCTATGCAATTTGTTTCGACCCGCGGCCAGTCCCCGGCCGTCGGCCTCAGTGCGGCGATCGCTGCAGGATTGGCGCCCGATGGTGGGCTGTATGTTCCGCAGGTGCTGCCGGCGCCACGTGAGCTGCAGGCCGGCGCAACGCTGGCCGATACCGCCGCCGATCTGCTGGCACCGTTCTTCGCAGGTGATGCTCTGGAGGCAGCGCTGCCTTCGATCTGCCGCGAGGCGTTCGACTTCCCGGTGCCACTGCGTGCACTCGGCGGCGGTGACCATGTGCTGGAGCTGTTCCATGGGCCGACGGCGGCGTTCAAGGATATCGGTGCGCGCTTCCTGGCCGGTACGCTGTCGCGGCTGCAGGCCGGCAAGGACCGTGATCTGACCATCGTCGTCGCCACCTCCGGCGATACCGGCGCCGCCGTTGCCGCGGCCTTCCATCGCCAGCCCGGCGTACGCGTGGTGGTGCTGTATCCGGATGGCCGCGTGTCACCGCGGCAGGCGCATCAGCTCGGTTGTTTCGGCGACAACATCCAGGCGCTGCGCGTGGCCGGCGCCTTCGACGATTGCCAGGCGATGGTCAAGCAGGCACTGGCTGACCGCGAACTGCAGGCGCAGGTGCCGCTGAGTTCGGCCAACAGCATCAGCCTCGGCCGCCTGCTGCCGCAGATGAGTTATTACGCGCATGCGGCGTTGTCCCATTACGCGACGCATCGTCGCCGGCTCAACCTGGTGGTGCCGACCGGCAACCTTGGCAATGCGATGGCGGCCGTGCTGGCGCGCGCGCTGGGCGTGCCGATCGGGCAGATCGTGCTGGCCACCAATGCCAATGCGGTACTGCCGGCGTACTTCAACGGTGGCGACTACCAGCCGCAGGCCAGTGTGGCCACGGTTGCCAACGCAATGGATGTGGGGGCGCCAAGCAACTTCGAACGCCTGCGCTGGCTCTATCACGGTGATGATGCCGGGCTGCGCGCTGCCTTCCGCGCGTTCTCGGTGGATGACGTGACCATCCGCGCGACGATTGCGGCAGCGCATGCCAGCAGCGCCGAGCTGTTCTGCCCGCACACGGCCACGGCGGTGAAGGTGCTGCAGGGCCTGCGTGCGCGTGGTGCCAAGGGTGACTGGGCGGTGGTGGCTACCGCCCATCCGGCCAAGTTCGAGGCTGTGGTCGAACCGTTGATCGGCGAACCCGTGGCCGTGCCGCCTGCATTGGATGCGTTGTTGCAGCGGCCGGCGCACGCCGAACCGTTGGCCGCCGATTACGCGGCGTTGCGTGAGGTGTTGGCTCCCATGTAGAGCCGAGCCATGCTCGGCTGCTGTTCGCGCACGGCGCGATGAGTCGAGCATGGCTCGACTCTACAATGCCCTTCGCGCAACACGGGTAGTGCCGGCCGCTGGCCGGCAACCCAGCCAACCGCGATGCGGTCAGATCAACCCTTCACCGGCCAGCGTGCGCAGTCCATCCTCATCGAGGATCTCCACCACGTTCAAATGGGGCAGGGCAATCAATCCCTGCTGGCGCAGCTTCGTGAAGGTGCGGCTGACCGTTTCCATGGTCAGGCCCAGGTGGTCGGCGATATCGCCACGCCCCATCGGCAGCGATACGCGCAGGCCGTCACCACCGAGCCTGGCCTCGCGCGCGGCCAGGCGCAGCAGGAAATCAGCCAGCTTCTCTGCCGGCTGCAGGCGTGCCAGCGCCAGTGCAGCGTCCTGCGCGGCATCCAGTTCCTGGCAGGCACGCTGCAGCAGCTTGCGCTCCAGGTGCGGGAAGCGGCTGCGCAGCGCCTTCATCTGCGGCAACGCGACGCGGCATACGCGGCTGTCGGCGATGGCTTCGATGTCGTAGCGGTGATGGTCGCTGCCACTCAGTCCGAGGTAGTCGCCGGGAAGCACGAAACCGTTGATCTGGCGGCGGCCGTCGGCCAGGGTGCGTACCAGTCGCAGTGCGCCAGCGGTCAATGTATAGACATGGTCGCGCTCTTCGCCGGTGCGGGCCAGGGTACTGCCCATGCTGACCTGCTGGGAAACGGTGACCTGTTCCAGTGCCTGCACTTCATCGGGCGACAGCGCCGAGCACACCGCAAGGTGGCGAACCGAGCAGTGCAGGCAGTCCAGCGTGTTGCAGGACGGCGAGGCGGGATCGTTGGTGGCGGGCGGAGCGCCGGAAGGCCGTGACATGTTGCGGGGGCGTATCGCGGGCGGGGAGGGCCTTATGATACTTCAAGCGGCCGTTCGACCCTGCCCGAGGCGGGGGCGCTAGAATGTCGCCCCCTCCCACGTCCCGTTCCAGCAGGAGTTCCGCCCGTGATCAAGCCCCGTACCCCGCCCGGCACCCTTGAACTGCTGCCGCGCGAGCAGATTGCATTCCAGCGCATGCTGGACGTGATCCGCCGCAACTACGAGCGCTTCGGGTTCCTGGCGGTGGAGACGCCGGTGTTCGAACTGTCCGACGTGCTGCTGACCAAGTCCGGCGGCGAGACCGAGCGCCAGGTGTACTTCGTGCAGTCCACCGGTGCGCTGGCCAATGCGGCCGAATCGGGCGACCGTTCGCTGCCGGAGATGGCGCTGCGCTTCGACCTGACCGTGCCGCTGGCACGCTACGTGGCCGAGCACGAACACGAACTCACCTTCCCGTTCCGTCGCTACCAGATGCAGCGCGTGTACCGCGGCGAGCGTGCCCAGCGCGGCCGTTTCCGTGAGTTCTACCAGTGCGACATCGACGTGATCGGCAAGGACAGCCTGAGCGTTCGCTACGATGCCGAAGTGCTGGCGGTCATCCACGCCGTGTTCTCGGAACTGCGCATCGGTGACTTCAACATCCAGCTGAACAACCGCAAGCTGATGCGCGGCTTCTTCGAAAGCCTGGGCGTGGCCGAAGGCGAGCGCCAGCTGGCGGTGCTGCGTGAAGTGGACAAGCTTGACAAGCGCGGCGCCGATTACGTGCGCGAGACGCTGGTGGGCGAGGGCTTCAACATCCCGGGCGAGCAGGTCGAGAAGATCCTGGCATTCGTGGCCGTGCGTTCGCAGGGGCATGCCGATGCACTGGCGCAGCTGGCCACGCTTGAAGCCAACGCCGGTTCTTCGGAGATCCTGCGCACTGGCGTGGCCGAACTGCGCGAGGTGCTGCAGCTGGTGCAGGCGCTGGGCGTGCCGGAAACCGCATACTGCCTGAACTTCTCCATTGCGCGCGGCCTGGACTACTACACCGGCACCGTCTACGAGACCACGCTGACCGACCACCCGCAGATCGGCTCGATCTGCTCGGGCGGCCGCTACGAGGACCTGGCCAGCCACTACAGCAAGTCGAAGCTGCCGGGCGTGGGCATTTCCATCGGCCTGTCGCGCCTGTTCTGGCAGCTGCGCGAGGCTGGCCTGATCGATGGCATCGAGGCCAGCAGCGTGCAGGCGCTGGTGGCGCTGATGGACGAGCAGGGCATGCCGCAGTCGCTGGACATCGCGCGTCGCCTGCGCGCCGGTGGCATCAACACCGAAGTGCAGATGGAGCCGAAGAAGATCGGCAAGCAGTTCCAGTACGCGGCCAAGGCGGGCATCCGCTTCGTGGTGCTGGCCGGTGAAGACGAGCTGGCGCGCGGCGTGGTGGCGGTGAAGGACCTGGTGCGCGAGCAGCAGTTCGAAGTCTCCCGCGACGAGCTGGCCAGCACCCTGCAGGTCGAGCTGGAGCAGTCGAAGGTGATGTAACGGGCGGTTGGCCGCGCGCCACCACGCCACGAAAACGCCCGCCACCCGGTGGGCGTTTTTTTTTGCCATTGCCTGGGATCAGGGCGGTTTTCCTCCAGAAACGGATCCGCCCCCGCCAACCCTCAGCAACCTGGCATTTGACCTTGCTTCGCATGCAGCTGGCGCAGGGGCAGCGCCGCCCAGCCTCCCCCAGATTTGACGCGCCGCGCAAGAATGCGCTAATGTACTAACGCGCTATTACATTGATGCATGGAAACAGCCCCGTGAAAGCCCGCCCCGAGATTGCCGCCAAAGACCCCAAGGCCGACCTGGAAGCCCTGGCCCGGGCCTTTGCCGCCCTGCGCGAGCCGGAACAGGTCGAGGCCTTCCTGCGCGATCTGTGCACCCCCGCTGAGCTGGAAGCCATGGCCGACCGCTGGAAGGTGGTGCCGCTGCTGCAGCAGGGCGTGCCGTACCGCGAGATCCACGAGCGCACCGGCGTCAGCGTGACCACCACCGGACGGGTGGCGCGCACGCTCGAGCATGGCCATCGAGGCTATGCCGCCGCCATCGACCGCCTTGCTTCGCGCTGATCCGCGCCCCGTTCCGAACTTCGAGACCTCCCCCATGAGTGCAACCCAGGCAGCGCCGGCGCGAGACCGGCTGCGTATCGCCATCCAGAAGAGTGGCCGGCTGGCCGAGCCCGCCCGCAACCTGCTCAGCGCCTGTGGCCTGAGCTGGCGGGAGAGCCGTGACAAGTTGTTCTGCTACGGCGAATCGCTGCCGGTGGACCTGCTGCTGGTGCGCGACGACGACATCCCGGGCCTGATCGCCGACGGCGTCTGCGACCTCGGCATCGTCGGCCGCAACGAGCTGGACGAGCAGGCTGCGGCACGTCGCCAGAGCGGCCTGCCGGATGCCTACCAGGCACTGCGCGGGCTGGGCTTCGGCCAGTGCCGGCTGATGCTGGCGGTGCCCGAGGAATGGCAGTGGCAGGGCCCGGCGCAGCTGGCCGGCACCCGCATCGCCACCAGCTACCCGGCCATCCTCAAGCAGTGGCTGGCCGACCAGAACGTGGATGCACAGGTGGTCGAGCTGTCCGGTTCGGTGGAAATCGCACCGCGCCTGGGCACGGCCGACCTGATCTGCGATCTGGTGTCCAGCGGCGCGACACTGCGCGCCAATCAGCTGACCCCGGTACACAACCTGCTCGACAGCGAAGCAGTGCTGGCCGGTGCAGTGCGCGTACCGGATGATGCGCGCGCATCGCTGCGCGCGATGCTGCTGCGTCGCCTCGACGGCGTGGTGCAGCGCCAGGACCGCAAGCTGCTGATGTTCCGCGCCAGCGAGGATCGCGTCGACGCGCTGGCGCAGTTGCTGGCCGATGCCGAGCCGCTGGTGCGGTTGCCGGCCGATGGCGGTGCGCTGCGCCTGCAGACCATGTGCCCCGGCCCGCTGAGCTGGCAGCGCATGGAAGAACTCGAGCGCGCCGGCGCGCAGGGCCTGATGGTACTGAGCGTGGAGCGGTCGCTGGCATGAACCGTCTGATCTGGTCCCGACTTGATGAGGCCGCGCGCAGCGCGGCATTGACCCGCCCGGTGCAGACCGTGGCGCAGCAGACCCGCGACGCGGTGGCGACGCTGATTGCACAGGTGCGCGCGCAGGGCGACGACGCGCTGCGTGCGATCACCGCACGCTTCGATGGTGTCGAACTGTCGTCCTTTGAAGTGAGCGAAGCCGAGTTCGCTGCGGCCGAAGCCGCCGTACCCGGCGAACTGCGCCAGGCCATGGTGGACGCGGCCGAGCGCATCGCCCGCTTCCACGCCGCCGGCATGGGCAAGGGATACGCAGTTGAAACCGCGCCGGGCGTAGTCTGCGAACGCATGCTGCGTCCGATCGGCCGGGTGGGCCTGTACGTGCCAGCCGGCAGCGCGCCGCTGCCGTCCACCGCGCTGATGCTCGGTGTTCCGGCACAGCTGGCCGGCTGCCCGCAGGTGGTGCTGTGCACGCCGCCGCGAGCCGATGGCAGCGCAGACCCGGCCGTACTGGTGGCGGCGCGGCTGACCGGCGTGCAGCGCGTGTTCAAGCTGGGCGGCGCGCAGGCGATCGCTGCGATGGCCTATGGCACCGCCAGCGTTCCGGCCTGCGACAAGCTGTTCGGGCCGGGCAACAGCTTCGTGACCGAAGCCAAGCAGCAGGTCGCGCAGGATGGCGCCGCCGCCATCGATATGCCGGCCGGTCCCTCCGAAGTGCTGGTGATTGCCGATGCTGGTGCCAATCCGGCGTTCGTCGCCGCCGACCTGCTGTCGCAGGCCGAGCACGGCCCGGATTCACAGGTGCTGCTGCTGACCGACGATGCCGCGATGCTGGCCGCGGTCGAAGTCGAGGTGGAGCGCCAGGTGGTCTTGTTGCCGCGCCAGCAGATCGCGCGCCAGGCCTTGTCGGCCTCGCGCCTGATCCAGGTCGATTCGCTGGACGAGGCCTTCGCGATCAGCAACCGCTATGCACCCGAGCACCTGATCTTGGCCCTGCGTGATCCGCGCGCGTGGCTGGACAAGGTGCAGGCCGCCGGCTCGGTGTTCCTGGGGGATTACACCCCCGAAGCACTGGGCGACTACTGCAGCGGCACCAACCACGTGCTGCCGACCGCCGGTGCCGCGCGTGCCTACAGTGGCGTCAGCGTTGCCAGCTTCCAGAACCTGATCAGCGTGCAGAGCGCCAGTGCCGCCGGCCTGGCCGCGATCGGCGGCTGCGCGCGCATCATCGCCAGCGCCGAAGGCCTGGATGCCCACGAGCGTGCGGTGGCATTGCGCATGGAGGTGGCGGCATGAGCGCGGCTGTCGAGGAGGTGCTGGCGCTGGTGCGCCCGGATCTGCTGGCGTTCGCCGGCTACAGCTCGGCACGCAGCGCAGCGGTGCAGGGCGAGGTCTGGTTGAACGCCAACGAGTCCGCCTGGGCCAATTCGGCCGACGCGGCTGGCAGCAGCCGGCGCTATCCGGAGCCGCAACCGTTGGCGTTGCGCGAAGGCTTGGCGGCGCTGTACGGCGTGACGCCACAGCAGCTGCTGGTCGGCCGCGGCAGCGACGAGGCCATTGATCTGCTGGTGCGCGCGCTGTGCGTGCCGGGCCGCGACGGCGTGCTGGTCACGCCGCCGGTGTTCGGCATGTATGCCGTCTGCGCACGCCTGCAGGGCGCCGCATTGATTGAAGTGCCGCTGGTGGACAGCGAAGATGGCCTGCGTGCCGATCTGGATGCGGTGATCGACGCGGCCAAGGCGCAAGGTGCCAAGCTGGTGTTCCTGTGCGCCCCGTCGAACCCGGCCGGCAGTGACATCGCCCTGGATGAAGTCGAGCGCGTGGTGGTTGCGCTGCGCGGGCAGGCGCTGGTGGTGGTGGACGAGGCCTATGTCGAGTACGCGCAGCGGCCGTCGGCGACCACGTTGCTGGCCGCGCACGCCAACCTGGCGGTGCTGCGCACGCTGTCGAAGGCACACGCGCTCGCGGCCGCTCGTGTTGGAACGCTGATCGGCGCCCCGGAACTGATTACCGTGCTGCGTCGTTGCCAGGCGCCGTACCCGGTGCCGACCCCGTGCGCCGAGCTGGCCGTGCAGGCCCTGCAGCCGGCCGCGCGGGCACGCACCGCCGAACGCGTGGCCACGGTCATCGCCGAACGCGAGCGCCTGCGAACGGCACTGGCCAGCCTGCCCGGTGTACGCCGGGTGTACGCCTCGTCCGGCAACTACCTGCTGGTCCGCTTCGCCGATGCCCAGGCCGCGTTCGATACGCTGCTGGCTGCGGGCGTGGTGGTGCGGGACCAGCGCGCCGCGCCGCAGTTGGGTGATGCGCTGCGCATCAGCATCGGCAGCCCAGAAGAGAATGACCGCGTGCTTGCGGCCCTGTCGGCGCGGAGGGCCGCAGCATGACCCCGATCCTGTTCATCGACCGCGACGGCACCCTCATCGAGGAGCCGTCCGACTTCCAGATCGACGCCTACGAGAAGCTGCGCTTCGTGCCGCAGGTGATCCCGGCGCTGCTGAAGCTGCGTGACGCCGGCTACCAGTTCGTGATCGTCACCAACCAGGACGGCCTCGGCAGCGACAGCTACCCGCGCGCCAGCTTCGATGGCCCCAACGACCTGATGCTGCAGATCTTCGAGAGCCAGGGCATCACTTTCCGTGACGTGCTGATCGACTGCAGCTGGCCGCAGGACAATGCGCCGACCCGCAAGCCGGGCATCGGCCTGATGACCGCCTACCTGCAGGACCGCAGCATCGACTGGGCGCGCTCGGGCATGGTTGGCGACCGCATCACCGACCTGCAGTTCGCCGAGAACCTCAACATCCGTGGCTTCCAGCTGCGCACCGCGCAGTTCGGGGGCGAGTGGGACTGGCCGGGCATCGCCCACGCGCTGGCCGACGCACCGCGTACTGCCGTGGTCCAGCGCAATACGAAAGAAACGAAGATCCGCGTGGAACTGGACCTGGACCGTGCCGCTGATGCACGCATCGCCACCGGATTGCCGTTCTTCGACCACATGCTGGAACAGATCGGCAAGCATGGCGGCTTCGCGCTGGACATCCAGGCCGAGGGCGACCTGCACATCGACGAGCACCACACCATTGAAGACACCGGGCTCGCATTGGGCCAGGCCCTGCGCGAGGCGCTGGGCGACAAGCGCGGCATCGGCCGCTACGGCTTCACCCTGCCGATGGACGAGACGCTGGCCAGCGCCGCACTGGATTTCAGCGGCCGGCCCTACTTTGTGTTCGAGGGCGAGTTCAAGCGCGAGCGCGTGGGCGACATGCCGACCGAGCTGGTGCCGCATTTCTTCCGCTCGCTGTGCGATGCCAGCGGCCTGAACCTCAACCTGCAGGTACGCGGCGACAACGACCATCACAAGGTGGAGGCCTGCTTCAAGGCGCTGGCACGCGCGCTGCGGCCGGCGTTGGCCCGGCAGGGCACGGCGTTGCCAACCACCAAGGGGGCGCTGTGAGTGACGTTGCGCTGATCGATGCCGGCGGTGCCAACCTGGGCTCGGTGCGCTATGCACTGGAGCGTCTGGGTGCGACGGTGCGGCTGGTGCGCGATGCGGACGGCCTGATCGGCGCGCAGCGGGTGATCCTGCCCGGTGTCGGCGCCGCCGGTCCCGGCATGCAGCGCCTGCACGCGCAGGGCCTGGTGGAACCGCTGCAGCAACTGGAGGTGCCGTTGATGGGCATCTGCCTGGGCATGCAGCTGCTGTTCGAGCGCTCCGAGGAAGCGGGTGTGGAGACACTGGGCCTGATTCCCGGCGTGGTGCGCAAGCTGGTGCCGGCCTGCGGCATCCGGGTGCCGCACATGGGCTGGAACCGCCTGCTGCCACTGCGCGAATCGCTGCTGCTGCGCGGCGTGCCGGAGCGTGCCAGCGCCTACTTCGTGCACAGCTATGCGGCGCCGCTCAATACCCACGCCGTCGCTGCCTGCGACCACGGCGGCCTGTTCACTGCCGTGGTGGAGCAGGGGCGTTACTACGGCGCACAGTTCCACCCCGAGCGCTCCGGCGAGACCGGCTCGCTGATGCTGCGCAACTTCCTCGAGGGCACTGCTGCATGAGTTTCATCGTCTACCCCGCGCTGGATATCCGTGATGGCCGCGTGGTGCGGCTGCGCCAGGGCGACTACGCGCAGGAAACCTCGTATGGCGATGATCCGTTGCCACGCGCGCAGGCCTTCGCCGCGCAGGGTGCGCGGTGGATGCATCTGGTCGACCTGGACGCTGCGCGTGCCGGTGGCTACACCCTTGCGCCGCTGCTCGCGTCGATCCGTGCGCAGACGCCGCTGCAGGTGCAGACCGGCGGTGGCGTGCGCGGTCGCGACGACGTGGCGCGCATCCTCGATGCCGGCGCCGGTCGCGTAGTGGTCGGCTCGCTGGCGGTGCGCCGCCCCGATGAAGTGGTCGGCTGGCTGGAGGAATTCGGCGCCGAACGCATCACCATTGCGCTTGACGCCCGCCAGGATGCACAGGGCCAGTGGCAGCTGCCGGTGCACGGCTGGACCGAGAACGCCGGGGTGACCCTGGACGTTCTGGCTCAGCGCTACGCACGCGCCGGCATGCGCCACCTGCTGTGCACCGACATCGCCCGCGACGGCATGCTGGCCGGGCCCAACATCAGCCTCTACCAGCACCTGTCGGCGCTGCTGCCGGGCGTGGCGGTGCAGGCGTCCGGCGGCATCCGTGACGTGGCCGACGTTGCCGAAGCGCGACGTGCAGGCTGCGGTGGCGCGATCCTTGGCAAGGCGCTGCTGGAGCAGCGCATGGACCTGTCGGAGGCACTGGCATGTTGAGCCGGCGCATCATTCCGTGCCTGGACGTGCGCGATGGCCGCGTGGTCAAGGGCGTGCGTTTCCGCGACCACGTCGACATGGGCGATATCGCCGAGCTGGCGCAGCGCTACCGTGACCAGGGCGCCGACGAGCTGGTGTTCTATGACATCGGCGCCAGCCCCGAGGCGCGGTCAGTGGACGTGGCCTGGATCGAGCGCATCGCACGCCTGATCGACATTCCGTTCTGCGTGGCCGGTGGCATCGACAGCGTGGAAACCGCGCGCCGCGTATTGTTCGCCGGTGCCGACAAGGTGTCGATCAATTCGCCGGCGCTGGGCCGGCCGGAGCTGATCACCGAGCTGGCGGACGAGTTCGGCGTGCAGTGCGTTGTGGTGGGGGTCGATTCGGTGCGCGAGGCCGACGGGCAATGGCGGGTGCGTCGTTTCAGCGGCGATCCGGACAAGACCCAGGCGGTGCCGCTGCGCACGCTCGACTGGATCGTCGAAGCGCAACGGCGTGGAGCCGGCGAGATCGTGTTGAACTGCATGGACAGCGATGGCGTGCGCCGCGGCTACGATGTCGCACAGTTGCAGCAGGCGCGGGCACTGTGCCAGGTGCCGCTGATCGCCTCTGGTGGCGCCGGTGCGATGGAACATTTCGCAGAAGCCTTCGACCAGGCCGACGTCGATGGTGCACTGGCGGCGAGCGTGTTCCACAGCGGCGCCATCGCCATTCCAGAATTGAAGCGCTACCTGCGCGGACAGCAGATCGAGGTGCGGGATGTCTATTGAAGTCAGGCCGTCGTCGGACGCATTGCAGGCGCTGGACTGGAGCAAGGGCGACGGCCTGCTGCCGGCCGTGGTTCAGGATGCCGACACCCTGCAGGTGCTGATGCTGGGCTATGTGAGTGCCGAATCGCTGGCGGCCACGCTGGCCATCGGCCACATGACCTTCTTCAGCCGCAGCAAGCAGCGGTTGTGGACCAAGGGCGAGCAGTCCGGCAACGTGCTGGTGGTGCAGTCGATCAGCGTCGACTGCGATGCCGATACTTTGCTGGTGATGGCACGGCCGGCGGGGCCAACCTGCCACACCGGTGCAGAGAGCTGCTTTGACCAGGCGCCGAAGGATTTCCTGGGCGGGCTGGGCCAGCTGGTGGCGATGCGTGAGGCGCAACGCCCGCCGGGCAGCTACACCACCAGCCTGTTCGAGGGCGGCATCCGCCGTATCGCGCAGAAGGTGGGCGAGGAGGGCGTGGAGACCGCATTGGCCGCCGTGGCGCAGGATGACGAGGCATTGCTGGGCGAGGCGTCGGACCTGTTGTACCACCTGCTGGTGCTGCTGCGCGCGCGCGGCCTGTCGCTGGATGATGCGCGCGCGGTACTGGAAAAACGCCATCGTTGAAGTGCGGTAGTGCCGGCAATGCAGCCGAGCGTGGCTCGGCTCTACAATACCGCGTCTCTTTCTGCCGGATGCCTCCCATGAAACTGCCTGCCGCCTGGCTGTGCTGCCTGTTGCTGACCTCGCCGGCCTGGGCTGCGGACACCGTGGTCAGCGGCAAGGTGTATCTGGAGCATGACGGCAAGCCTGGCCGCGGTGCGACCGATCCGGGCCTGGCCGGGGTGCAGGTTTCCAACGGCGAGACCATCGTCAAGACTGCCGCTGACGGCAGCTACAGCCTGCCGGTGCGCGACGGCCAGACCGTATTCGTGATCAAGCCTGATGCGTATTCCTTCCCGAAAGCGGCCGACGGCCTGCCTTCGTTCTGGCGGCACTATCGCCCGAACGGTTCGCCGGCGTTGAAGTACGGCGGCATCGCCGCGACCAGCGACGTCACCCGCAACTGGGATTTCGCCCTGCAGTCGGATCGCCATGACAGTCGGCGCGGCTTCCAGATGCTGGTGTTCACCGACTCCCAGACCGCGAGCCTGAAGGACATCGGCTACTACCAGCAGTCGATCGTGGCGCCGCTGGTCGGCCAGACCAAGGCGCGCATGGGCACCACCCTGGGTGACATCGTCAACGATGACTTGACGCTCTACCCGGCGATCAACAAGGTCACCACCGGACTTGGCGTGCCGTGGTTCCATGTGCCGGGCAACCACGACCTCGATTTCGATGCGGCCAGCGACGAACACTCGCTGGACAGCTGGCGCAACATCTACGGTCCGGACACCTACGCGGTGGAAGAGGGCGGCGCCAGTTTCGTGTTCCTGGACGACGTGGTGTACGACCCCAAGGCCAGGCCGAAGTACATCGGCGGCCTGCGCGAAGACCAGTTCGCCTTCCTCGCCAGCTACCTGAAGGGCCTGCACAAGGATCGCCTGCTGGTGCTGGGCATGCACATCCCGCTGTTCGACGCGGCGCCGGGGCGCGAGACCTTCCGCCATGCCGACCGCCAGCGCCTGTTCGACCTGCTCAAGGACTTCCGCAACGTGCTCGTGCTCAGCGGCCACAGCCACACCCAGCAGCACGTCTACCACGGCAAGGCCGACGGCTGGAACGGCGACAAACCGCTGCACGAATACAACGTGGGTGCCAACTGCGGTGCGTTCTGGTCGGGGGTGAAGGATGCCGCCGGCGTGCCGGACAGCACCATGAGTGATGGCACGCCGAAGGGCTACGCATTGCTCGACGTGGCCGGCAACGGCAGCTATCGCCTGCAGTACCGCGTGGCCGGCAAGCCGGCCAGCGAGCAGATCGGCCTGCATGCGCCGAAAGTGCTGCGCCAGGGGGCTTACCCGGCGTGGGGCATCTATGCCAACGTCTACATGGGTGAGGATGCCAGCGTGGTTGAGTACCGCGTTGATGGCGGCGCTTGGCAGCCGATGAAGCAGGTCAGCCAGCCCGACCCGCGCCTGATGGTGGAGAACGTGGCCGACGATCTGGCTGACAGCCTGCGTGGCTACGACCGCTCGCCGGAGGCCACCGCGTCGCCGCACCTGTGGCGTGGCGCGCTGCCGACCGACCTGGCCGTGGGCAGCCACAAGGTCGAGGTACGCTCCACCCAGCCCGATGGCGCGGTGTTCACCGCCACCACCCGCTACAGCCTGCAGACGGCCCAGCCCTGACACGCCGCAAGGCCTCTCCAGCGAAAGGACCTCGCATGGATATCCGCTTCATGGCCGGCACCACGCCGGTGACCCTGAGCCGCCACTGGTTCACCGGCGCGATGCTGCTGCAGAGCGCCACCGAGAAGGTCTGGGTGCAGCATCCGCTGCATCCGGGCACGCACTTCTCCTTCTCGCTGGTACAGTCGTGGCTGCGCCACATCGCCGGCCACGAAGTGCTGGTCGAGCGCACCCGGCCGCTGCTGTTTGCCGGCTTCCGCCCGCAGCGGCTGCGCGTGCTGGTGGATGGCGTGCAGGTGGCCGAACAGGAAGGCATGTAGGCCAACCTGAACCGCCGGCGCGCTAGGCAAAGCCGCCCCGATGCCTGAGAATCGAGGCGATTCAATCGATCCAAGCAGGCCAGGCCAGCGTGACCATCGCAGCAGCGTCCACGGTTTCCACCGACTCCGCCCGCGGCGGTCTTCCGCGCAGTCTCGTTGTCGCCGATGTCGGCGGCACTTTCGCCCGTTTGGCGCTGGCTGAAGCGCAACCCGGCCACGCACCACGGCTGGGCAGCCACCGCACCTATGCCTGCGCCGAGCACCCCAGCCTGGCGGCGATCCTTGCTGATTTCACCGCTGGCCTCGGCCAGCCGGTGCAGACCGCGGTGGTCGCCATCGCCGGCCTGCTCGATGGCGATGTACTGATCAATTCCAATCTGCCGTGGACGGTCTCGCTGTCGGCCACCCGCGCGCAGTCCGGGCTGCATGAGCTGCAGTTGATCAATGATTTCGAAGCGGTGGCGCTGGCCATCCCGTACCTGCAGCCTGCCACTCTGGTGCCACTGAACGGCGATGCTGACCCGGCGCAGGCGTTCCCGGCGCTGGTGCTGGGCGCCGGTACCGGCCTGGGCGCGGCACTGCGTTTCGCCGATGGCGAGCGCCCGGTGCTGGCCAGCGAGATCGGCCATGCCGCGCTCGGCGCCGGCAACGCGCTGGAACTGCAGGTGCTGGGCAAACTGCTGCAGCGCTGGACGCACGTGGACAACGAGCGCGTGCTGTCCGGCAGTGGCCTGATGAACCTGTACCCGTGCCTGTGCGAGCTGCGCGGCGTCACCCCGGTGTGGACCAGTACCGAAGCACTGATCGGTGCCGCCCGCAGCGGTGAAGACGCGCTGGCGGTGGAGACGCTGCAGGTGTTCTGCGCCTGGCTGGGCAGCCTGGCCGGCGACGCAGCGATCGCCGTCGGTGCGCGCTCGGTGTACCTCGCCGGAGGTATTTCCGCGCATGTGCAGGATTTCCTGGCCGATGGCCGCTTCCGTGAGCGCTTCCTCAACAAGGGCGTGCTGACCGAGGTGCTGCGCCAGGTGCCGGTATGGCGCGTGGAGCACGGCCAGTTGGGCGTGCTCGGCGCAGCGGTCTGGCACGCCGCACGGCAGCCCACGCACGACTGATCGGCATGACCGGCATCGTGCCGGCCGTGCATTGCAGACTGGGAGGGGAAGATGGTGGATCGCAGGCAGTTCCTGCAGGCCGGTGCACTGGCTGCAGGCATGGCGGCTTTGCCGGGCGTGCAGGCGCGCACGCAGGGTGGGGCCAAGGTGGTTTCGACCTGGGACTTCGGCGTGCCGGCCAACCAGGCCGCATGGAAGGTGCTGTCGCAGGGCGGCAGCGCGCTGGATGCGGTGGAAGCAGGCGCACGCTGGGCTGAGAGCGAGCTGTGCAACCCCACCGTCGGCCATTGTGGCAACCCCGATCGCGACGGCGTGCTCAGCCTGGACGCGAGCATCATGGATGGCGATGGCCGTTGTGGCGCAGTGGCCGCGCTGGTCGACATCCTGCATCCGGTGTCGGTGGCCCGCAACGTGATGGAGAACAGCCCGCACGTGCTGCTGGTGGGCGAGGGCGCGCAGCAGTTCGCGATGCAGCAGGGTTTCGAGCGCAAGCACCTGCTGACGCCGCAGGCCGAAGCGGCCTGGCGCGAGTGGCTGAAGACGGAGAAGTATCAGCCGCAGATCAACGCCGAGCGCCGTGGTATTCCCGGCAACAGCGACAACCACGACACCATCGGCATGCTGGCGCTGGATGCCAAGGGCCACCTTGCCGGTGCCTGCACCACCAGCGGCATGGCCTGGAAGCTGCACGGCCGGGTCGGCGACAGCCCGATTATCGGTGCCGGCCTGTATGTCGACAACGACGTGGGCGCGGCCACTGCTTCGGGCGTGGGTGAAGAGATGATCCGCAACGCCGCTTCGTTCCTGGTGGTCGAACTGATGCGCCAGGGGCGCTCGCCGGCACAGGCCTGCCGCGAAGCGATCGACCGTGTGGTGCGCAAGCGGCCGGAGGCGAGCAAGACCCTGCAGGTGTGCTTCCTGGCCATGAACAAGCAGGGCGAGGTGGGCGCCTGCGCGTTGCATCGCGGCTTCGTCTATGCGGTGTGCGATGCGCAGCGCCAGGATGACCTGCGTGACTCGCCGTCGATCTACACGAGCTCCCAGGCGTGAGTACGCGTCGGACCCTGGAGATCGCCAGCAACTCGCTGGCCTCGGCGCTGGCCGCGCAGGCCGGCGGCGCCGACCGCATCGAGCTGTTCGACAACCTGGCCGAGGGCGGCACCACGCCGTCCTTCGCCAGCATCGCGATTGCCCGCGAACGCCTGTCGATTCCGCTGTTCGTGCTGGTGCGGCCACGCCCGGGCGACTTCCACTACGACGCGCTGGAAACCGAACTGATGCTGCGTGACATCGCGCAGTGCCGCGCGCTGGGCTGCGATGGCGTGGTGATCGGTGCGCTGGACGTGCAGGGCGGCATCGACCTGGCGCTGTGCCGGGAACTGGTGCAGGCCGCCGGGCCGTTGCAGGTGACCTTCCATCGCGCATTCGATGCGGCCCGCGACCTGCCGGCAGCGCTGGAACAGGTGATCGGGCTGGGCTGCCAGCGCGTGCTGACCTCGGGCGGGCAGGTCAGCGCCGAGGCCGGTGCCGAAGTGCTGGCGGGCCTGGTGACCCAGGCGAAGGGACGCATCAGTGTGATGGCCGGCGCGGGGCTGGCCCCGGGCAACATCGCAACCGTCGCGCGGCAGACGGGCTGTACCGAACTGCACGCGTCCGCAAAAGGCCTGCGCCGCTCGGCCATGCAGTTCCAGAACCCGGCCCTGCGCGGCTTGGACCCGGACTGGAGCCAGACCGCCACCGCGACCGTGGCCGCGCTGCGGCAGGCGCTGGACGGCGCAAGGTAGCCCGCCTCTTCTGTAGAGCCGAGCCCACGCTCGGCTGCTCTTTGGGCCCCGGGGTCGGATCCCTTCGCAGAATGGCTCCGACCCCGGGCCTGCCCATCGTTGCGGCCGAAGAAGTGACGCTTACAGCACGTTCGAACGGCTGGGGCGGCAGGCCAAGTCGTTGAAATGGATACGCTGGTGCGCCGTCGCATGGCGGCGCAGTCGGTGATTGCCGATAGTGGTTCATACCGTCGTTCGCCAACGAATTCCCGCATGTTTCGACTGTTCCTGCTGCTTGTCTGCGTGGTGCCAGCCATTGCAATCGGCGCACGTGAAGGGCATGCACCGGAGTGGGTGCGGGAGGTGGCTGCCGACAAGGACCTGCAGGTTGACCCCGAAATGGTTGGTGTGAGGCTTGAGCCAACCGCGCGGGGCGCGTTCCTCGACACGCGCGTACATCGGATCGGGGAGAAGCGCTTTCGCGCGCTGTATCAGGTGTTCGATTCAAACGCTTCCAACCCGATGGGACGTTGTGGCGCTGGGCGCGAGATCCATCTGTTCGTCTACGAATTGACCCTGCCGAAGCCCATTGAGCGCGGCAGGGTGTTGATCAGCAGCTGCCTTGAAACCCTGTCTCTGGTGAGCCAGAACTCAGGGCGATCCAACAGTGAATCCGACTTTTCCTCGGTCATCTGGCAGGGGGACGGGTTCTCCATCGAGTGGTGGGGTATCGGACCCGGAGGCGATACGTCGAGCCACTACGCGCTCCGAAATGACCGCTTCGTCCCGACTCGATCGGGTGAGGGGAATCGCTGAGGGCGGACAAAACCGTTCCGCGCGCGGCTGTCGTGATCGTGTCACTACTTCGTGCGCCGTTCTCTCAGCGATGTGTCGCAACTATTTGATTGTTATGGACGTCGGTGGCCGCTAGCGGCATTCCGCCGGCTGTTGCTGCGCCGCCGCATGCCGGGCGTGGTTCAGCTGTGCTTTAGTTTGGATCGATCCACAGGGGAGGTGCCATATCGGTCGTGAACCGATCCAAGCGCCTGGATCCGTCGTAGTGCCGCGCCACCGTCCGCCCGTGCGTCCACATCTTCGAAGAGCAACCACCATGGCTCAGATCGTCCACAAGCGTCGCCACCTGCTGTCCCAGGCCCTGATCCTGGCCCTGCTTCCCCTGGCTGCCAATGCGCAGCAAGCCTCAAGCTCGTCTACCAAGGATCTCGACGCGGTCACCGTCACCGGCTCGCGCATCAAGCGCGCCAGTGTCGAAGGCCCGGCCCCGGTCAACGTGATCACCGCGCAGCAGATCCAGAGAGAAGGCTTCGTCAGCGTGTATGACGCGCTGAAGACGCTCACCGAAGCGACCGGCACCGTTGAAGCCGCCTCGCAATGGGGCTCGCACACGCCCAACGCCAGTGGCCTGAACCTGCGCGGGATGGGCCCGAACCGTTCTCTGCTGCTGGTCAACGGCCGCCGTGTGGCCGACTACCCGCTGCCCTACGGCGGCGAAACCAATTTCTCCAACTACGGCAACATTCCGGCCGCAGCAGTGGAGCGCATTGAAGTGCTGACCGGCGGCGCCTCGGCCATCTACGGTTCGGATGCGATCGCCGGCGTGGTCAACGTCATCCTCAAGACCAACTACGACGGCGACGAAGTGCGCGTGCGTGGCGGTACCTCCACAGAAGGTGGACGAGATACCTGGGACCTGTCCTGGGCCGGCGGCAAGACCGGCGACAACTGGAGCGTGACCTACGCGCTGCAGTACACCAAGCGCGATCCGCTGTTCGGACGCGACCGACCGCAGATGGACGACGCCGACGACGCACCGTATCCCTCCTGGAACATGGAGCAGCGCAAGGTCGGCTTCCGCCCCACCTCGGGCCTGGCATTGATCGACCCGACCAACGGCCAGCGCCTGGCACCGCCTGCAGGCACCTGCGAGAAGTTCGACGGCGAGTACTACACTGCCGATCGGCTGGTCTACAACTACGCTACCAACACCATCACCAACACCGGCCGCCTGTGCGGCATGAGCGCCGACTACGCCAACTGGCTGCTCACCGGCGGCGCCGAGAATGTTTCCGGCAACCTCTACGCCACCT
Organism: Stenotrophomonas sp. Sm10; assembly: GCF_030985515.1. NCBI lineage: Bacteria > Pseudomonadati > Pseudomonadota > Gammaproteobacteria > Lysobacterales > Lysobacteraceae > Stenotrophomonas > Stenotrophomonas sp. Sm10. The sequence goes on along the minus strand of NZ_JAPTFO010000009.1, from coordinate 9,123 downwards.
TCGATTTCAGCAGCGACCTGCAGGCCTGGACCAACCTGGCGGTGTACCACTCCGAAGCGATCTGGGGCACCAATCCGCCCAGCGTCTCGCTGATCGACGACGACAACGGCTATTACTGGGATGCCAACCGCAACCGCCCGATCCTGGGCGTGCGCCAGTTCACTCCGAACGAAGTCGGTGGCCTGGATACCCTGCGCAACACCAACCGCGAGCTGTCCTGGGACTGGAGCGCAGGCCTGCGTGGCCGCCTTGCCGATCGCTTCGACTGGAGCGCCTCGGTGGGCCGTTCCTACTACCGCGTGGAAGAACGGCAGAACGTGGTGGACGAGCAGAAGTCGTACGACTACTTCCTCGGCCCGCGCCTGGGCACCACCCCCGATGGCGAGGCGATCTACGCGTTGAACGAATCGCGCTGGTGGAATCCGCTCACGCCGGACCAATACTGGCAGATGGGCACGGTGGCCAGGAACCGCGCGTCATCGTGGGTCAACCAGGCCTCGGCGGATATCACCGGCGAGCTGTTCCAGGGCTGGGCAGGCCCGATCTCGTTCGCAGCGGTAGCTGAAGTCGCGCAGCAGGGCTACCACCTCAGCCCGGACCCACGCGCCGGCATCGATTTCGACCTGCAGAACGTCGACCGCGGTGGTGGCGAGCGCACCCGGTATTCAGCGGGAGTCGAGTTCAAGATCCCGCTGCTGGAGAGCGTGACGGCCACCGCGGCCGCACGCTACGACCGCTATGGCAACTACAAGGCCGATGACAGCAGTGAAGCGTTGGATATCGGCAGCCAGAAGGAAACCACCTGGAACGTCGGCCTGGAATGGCGCCCGGTCGAATCGCTGCTGGTGCGTGGCTCGTATGCCACCAGCTTCCACGCGCCGGACATGCACTACCTGCTGGGCCAGCCGAGCAGTTCCGAAGTGCAGACCTATGATCGCCTGCGCTGCATCCAGAGCGGTGCCTACCTGGTCAACAACTGTGGCGTGGGCAACACCGATGTCTGGTACACCTTCGACGTGAACCGCCGTGGCACGCCGCTGCTGCGCTCGGAAACCGGTGATTCGTGGACGGTCGGCTTCGTCTGGGACGTGATGCCCAACCTGTCGGTCAGCGCCGACTACTGGGCGATCAAGCTGGAAGACATGATCGTCGACGTCGGCGCCGACGAGGTGCTGGCCAGCGAGGCCGGCTGCCTGACCGGCAAGAACATCGATGGCACGCCATGGGCCAATCCGGCCGGTGGCGACTACTGCGCCGGCATCCTGGCGCGCGTGAACCGTGACAGCAACGGGCGCCTGGTGTCGATCGAGCGCGGCCCGTTCAACCTGGCCAGCCGCGAAGTGCGTGGCGTCGACCTGACCGCGCGCTACCGTCTGGAGACCGCGCAATGGGGCAGCTTCCAGCTGGGTGTGAACTACACCAACCAGATCTCCACCAAGGAACAGCGCTACGCCAACGACCCGAACCCGGAACGCCGCGACCGCGACCTGCGCAGCAAGCTGCGCGCGAGCCTGGCCTGGCAGCGCGGCAACTGGAATGCCAATGTCTATGCCGACCGCGTGGGCTCGGTGCCGGGCGTGCGCTACCACTGGGGCACCGACCGCCTGGACAACCCCGGCGGCTGCCTGCCGTTCGCCGATGGCTACGTGCCCAGCGACAGCCCGTCGCTGAACTGCCTGGAGCCGGCAACGCGTCCGGATGGCTCGCCGAACCCGAACCCCAATGCCGGGCAGCAGACGGCGCGCTACTACGGTCGAGTGGGGCCGTTCATCACCTGGAACTTCAACGTGGGCTACCAGGTGACCGAACACGCGAAGGTAAACGTGTACGTCAACAACGCCTTCAACTCCGCCAGCTGGAATCACAAGGATCCGTACAAGCTGGACTATGACTTCGCCCCGACCCGGTTGCTGAGCGCGGTCGGCCGTGAGCTCGCATTGGAGTATGTGTTCACGTTCTGAAGAGACCGACCTCGCCGGTAGATCCACGCCATGCGTGGATGCGGAAACGGAACGCCGGGGGCGGCGCCCCCTTCAGGCATGCGGACAGGCTGGATTTGACCTTCCCACGATGGCAAGGTTTAGCCTGTCCGCATCCAGAAGGAACCCCGGGAATCCGATCATGAGCACGCCCCGCGCCGCTGCCGCCACCGCAAGTCCTGCCACCATCAGCCTGCCCATCGAGGGCATGACCTGCGCCAGCTGTGTCGGCCGGGTCGAGGCGGCGCTGTCCAGGGTCGAAGGTGTGGGCAGTGTTTCGGTCAATCTGGCCACCGAGCGCGCGGATATCCGCCCGTCCGGCCCGGTCGATCGGGCCGCGCTGATCCAGGCGGTGGAGCGGGTGGGCTACGACGTACCTGCCGCCACCGTTGAACTGGCCGTGGAAGGCATGACGTGCGCCTCCTGCGTGGGCCGCGTGGAGCGCGCGCTGCTGGCGGTGTCAGGCGTGAGCCAGGCCAGCGTCAACCTGGCCACCGAGCGCGCCACGGTGCGTGGCGTGGCGGATGCTGCGACGCTGGTCGCCGCCATCGACAAGGCCGGCTATGACGCACGCGTAATCGAGGCGGGTGTGCAGTCCGATGACGAGACCGTAGAAAAGAAGGATGCCGAGCGTGCCGAACTGAAGCGCGACCTGATCGTGGCAACTGCGCTGGCATTGCCGGTGTTCGTGCTGGAGATGGGCTCGCACCTGATTCCCGGCATGCACGAATGGGTGATGGCCACGATTGGCATGCAGGCCAGCTGGTACCTGCAGTTCGCACTGACGCTCCTGGTGCTGGCCATCCCCGGTCGCCGTTTCTACCAGAAGGGCTTCCCGGCGCTGCTGCGCCTTGCACCGGACATGAATTCGCTTGTGGCGGTGGGCACCGCTGCGGCGTTCGGCTATTCGGTGGTCGCGACCTTTGCACCGCGGCTGCTGCCGCCGGGCACGGTGAACGTCTACTACGAAGCGGCGGCGGTAATCGTCGCACTGATCCTGCTCGGCCGCTTCCTCGAAGCGCGCGCCAAGGGCCGCACCTCGGAGGCGATCAAGCGTCTGGTCAACCTGCAGGCCAAGGTCGCCCACGTGATCCGTGACGGCCGCACCGTCGATATCCCGGTCAATGAAGTGCAGAGCGGCGACGTGGTGGAAGTGCGGCCAGGCGAGCGTGTGCCGGTCGATGGCGAGGTGGTTGAAGGCCGCAGCTACATCGACGAATCGATGATCAGCGGCGAGCCGATTCCGGTTGAGAAGCAGCCGGGCAGCAGCGTGGTGGGCGGTACGGTCAACCAGAAGGGCGCACTGACGGTACGTGCGACGGCGGTGGGCGCGCAGACCCTGCTGGCGCAGATCATCCGCATGGTCGAACAGGCGCAGGGCTCGAAGCTGCCGATCCAGGCGTTGGTTGACAAGGTCACGCTGTGGTTCGTGCCGGCGGTGATGCTGGCCGCGCTGGCGACCTTCGCAGTCTGGCTGATCTTCGGCCCGTCGCCGGCGCTGAGCTTCGCGCTGGTCAATGCGGTGGCGGTGCTGATCATTGCCTGCCCCTGCGCGATGGGGCTGGCCACGCCGACCTCGATCATGGTGGGGACCGGTCGTGGCGCCGAAATGGGCGTGCTGTTCCGCAAGGGCGAAGCGCTGCAGCTGCTGAAGGATGCGCAGGTGGTGGCGGTGGACAAGACCGGCACGCTGACCGAGGGTCGCCCGCGCCTGACCGACTTCGAGATCACGGACGGCTTCGATCGCAGCACAGTGTTGGCGGCAGTGGCTGCAGTGGAATCGCGCTCTGAACATCCGATCGCCCGCGCCATCGTCGATGCAGCCACTGAACAGGGCATTGCACTGCCGTCGATGATCGATTTCGAATCGGTCACCGGCATGGGCGTGCGTGCCAGCGTTGATGGTGCGCGGGTGGAGGTCGGTGCCGATCGCTTCATGCGCGATCTGGGCGTGGACATCACTTTGTCTGCGGCGCTGGCGGCAGAGCTGGGCACCCAGGGCAAGTCGCCGCTGTATGCCGCCATTGACGGTCGCCTGGCCGCAATCATCGCGGTATCCGATCCGATCAAGCCGAGCACGCCGGCCGCGATCGCGGCACTGCATCAGCTTGGCCTGAAGGTGGCGATGATCACCGGTGACAACGCTGGTACCGCGCAGGCGATCGCGCGCCAGCTCGGCATCGACGAAGTGGTGGCCGAGGTGCTGCCGGAAGGCAAGGTCGAGGCGGTGCGCCGCTTGAAGACCACACATGGCCATGTCGCCTTCGTCGGCGACGGCATCAACGATGCGCCGGCACTGGCCGAGGCCGATGTCGGCCTGGCGATCGGAACCGGTACCGATATCGCGGTGGAATCGGCCGACGTGGTGCTGATGTCGGGTAACCTGCAGGGTGTGCCGAATGCCATTGCGTTGTCGAAGGCGACGCTGGGCAACATCCGGCAGAACCTGTTCTGGGCCTTCGCCTACAACACCGCGTTGATTCCGGTGGCCGCCGGCGTGCTGTATCCGGTCTGGGGCGTGCTGCTGTCACCGGTGTTCGCGGCCGGTGCGATGGCCCTGTCCAGCGTGTTCGTGCTGGGCAATGCGCTGCGCCTGCGCCGCTTCCAGCCACCGATGGCGGATGCCGCCGCCGTCACTCATTGAAGGGAATACCCATGAACATCGGTGAAGCCGCCAAAGCCTCCAGCGTGTCGGCGAAAATGATCCGCTACTACGAACAGATCGGCCTGATTCCCGCCGCTGATAGAACCGAGTCGGGCTACCGGGCGTATTCGCAGGCGGACATCCACCGCCTGCGTTTCATCCGCCGCGCACGCGATCTGGGCTTCCAGGTGGCCGAGATCACCGATCTGCTCGGCCTCTGGAACGATACCTCGCGGCACAGCGCCGACGTCAAGCACCTGGCCGAGCAGCACATCGCCGATCTGGAGCAACGCATCGAGCACATGCGGCAGATGGCCGACACGCTGAAGTCGCTGATCAGCTGCTGCGCGGGCGATGAGCGCCCGGAGTGCCCGATCCTGGAGCGGTTGGGTGAGGACGATGGGACGCTGGTACCGGTCGATACCGCGAAGACTGGTGCGGTGCGGCGGCGTACGCACAAGCATTGACTCGATATCGCATGCATGAAAAAGCCCGCCGGGTGCTGTAGTACCCGGCGGGCTTTTCAGTATGGGACAGGACAGGGGATCAGGCAGTACGCGGCGGGAAGCCGGCATCGGTCAGTGCCGCCACGATCTGCGCTTCGCTGGCCGAGGTCTGCACCTGCACTCGGCGGCTGGCCGGGTCTGCCTGCACGCTGGCCTGCGGATCGACCAGTTCGATCGCCTTGGTCACGCTGCGCGCGCAACCGCCGCAGGTCATGCCTTCAACATGGAATTCCATCCGTAGCTCCTTGGGTGCTCTTGGGGTCGAGTCAGTGTGCACCTTCCAACGATGGCAGGGTCAAGTGCCGGGCTGAACGACAGGCAAGGCGGCAAAAAAAACGGCAGCCGCCTGTACCAGCGCGGCTGCCGTGGAGGAACGTCCCCGCCAGGGCGGGGCGTGGGTTGCACCGGGGCGCGCCCGGGCAACCCGGTGTTGCCTTAGAACTTCCAGGTAGCGCCGAAGTACAGCTGGCGGCCTGCATAGGTATTGGAGATCAGGCGTGCCTTGGTGTCGCTTCCCAGATGCACGCGCTGCTCGGACTTGGTGGCGTTGATCACCGAGGCGGTCAGGGTCCAGTCCGGGGTCAGGTTGTAGGCAACATTCAGATCCAGCTGGTCATACGGTTCGGTGTAGACGGTGAGGCCATTGTTGAGCCCGCCGACCACTTGGCCGCGACGGTTGAACGAAGCGCGCGCGAGGAACTTCTCGTTCTCGTAGAAGACCGTCACGTTGGCCTGGTTCTTGGCGCTGCCGACCAGCGGCGAGGAGCCGATTTCCTGCCCGTCCAGAACAATGGAAGCCAGGTTGGTGTCGTTGTAGGTGTAGTTGGCCTGCACGCCGAAGCCGAAATCGAAGGTGTACTGGCCATACAGCTCGACGCCTTGCGACACACCATCGCGGCCATTGGCCTGGGTCTCGTAGCGCTGCACGTTCACCGCTTCACCGTTGATGACCATGGGCGTGTCGCGCACCACCGGCAGGGTGAAGTTGTCCACGTTCTTGCGGAACAGGCTGACGCCGGCGACCGCGCCCGGCTGGAAGTACCACTCCAGGCCCAGGTCGAACTGGGTGGCCTTGAACGGCTCCAGCTGCTTGTTGCTGCCCTGGCCGACCCAGCCTGCGGTCGATGCGCCACCGGCAACGCGGCGATCATTGACGTACTCCTCGCTGTAGTAGCTCAGTGCGCCCGGTGCTGCGATGTCGGTGTAGCCTGGGCGGGCGATTACCTTCGATGCGGCACCACGCAGCACCAGCGTGTCGGTGATGTCCCATGCGATGTTGAAGCTCGGCAGCACGTCGGTGTAGGTGCGGTCCACGCCGATCAGGCTGTAGGTCTTGCTCTGCGCCAGGTCATGCGGCAGGCGCACGAAGCCGCTCTCGCAGCTGTAGGTCGGGTAGGCCGCAGCGGCGGGGTCGGTGCACGCCATCGGCGCACCGGATGCGTTGTCCAGGAAGTAGTCGTTGAACTTCTCGATCGAGTCGGAAGACTGCGCGAACTGCTTGGTGCGCACCACACGCACGCCGACATTGCCGCGCAGGCGCTCGGTGCGGAAGTTGGCCTGGAAGTAGCCGGAGTAGATCTTCTCGTTGACGTTGTAGACGAAGTCTTCCTCGGTACGGTTGTGCGAACCACCGTAGGTCTTGTTCAGATAGTCGATGTACGCCGGGTAGTTGATGCCCGGGAACACGTTGGCATTGAAGCCACCGGCAATGTTGCTGATCGGATTGGACAGGAAGAAGCCGGGCTGCGCATCGCCGGCAGTCGGATCGCAGCCACTCTGGTAGCGGCTGTTGTCATAGTCGGCCGGGTCACGGCCGGGGCACACCCAGTAGGTGTTGCCGGTGTTGCGGTGCACCTTGCCGTCGCGGTATTTGGCACCGAACTGGATTGAATCCAGCCAACCGGACTCGAACAGCTTGGTCACGTCGGCCTGGAAGTAGTTCTGCTTGACCTCGGTGCGCTTCCACGACGAATCGGTCGAGCCGGTGTCGACTTCGGCGATGCCGTTCATCAACTGCTGCTGCAGGTCGGGCGAGAAGGTGGCAGACGGCGTGCCGGTCAGGTCCCATGCGCTGTACTGGTTACCGGACAGGTAGTCGTTGCCGACCTTGCGGCGCGGCTTGGCCGACATGCGGAAGTTCATCGACGGACCACCTTCGGACCAGGTGCGGCCACCGGTGAACGAGGCCTTCCACAGCGGGCTGATGTCCCAGTCGATGGTCAGGTCGGCGGTCTGCGACAGCGCCTTTTCCTTGCTGTAGCCACCGGTCAGCTGCGGTGTCGGAATCGTGCAGTCGTCCGGGCCCCAGCCGCCGGGCTTGAGGCCGGCGGCCTTGGCCTGGTCTTCGCTGCAGTAGTAGGTCTTTCCAGCCAGCTTTTCGAATTGGGCACCCGTGACGGTGTTGCCGCTGGCATCGAAGTCCAGGCCATTGAGAAGGCGGCCTCCGGCCCAGTTGCCGTCCTGGTTGTAGCGCGCCATGCTCCATTCCGGAATCTTCAGCATGTTCTGGGTGTAGTCACCCTGCAGCTCGAAGCGGAAGTAGTTGGCGGTCATCGTGACGTTGTCGACCGGCTTGAACTGGAAGGTCAGCTGGCCGCCCTTGCGCTCGCGCTTTTCTTCCTTCACCGCGAAGTTGACCGAGGTCGGCATGAAGAAGTCGCTGTAGTTGCCGCCGGTCTGGTTGTTGAAGCCGGACTTGCCCCACCAGTAGTGGATGCCATCCTGCTGCTGCACGTTGCCATAGGCGTCGCGTGCCCTGCCGGCGCCGTACCACTGGTAGTCCTCGGTGCTGGCTTCCATGGTGCGGGTCGTGCGCTTCTGCTGCGTCACGCCGACCAGCACGCCGAAACGCTCATCCTTGCTGTGCCACGAATACAGGGCCGAGGCCTGCGGGTCGATATCGTGGTGGGTATCGGAGGAGGTGCCCTCAAGCGTGACGAAGCCCGAGTTGGACTCCATGTCCAGCGGACGGCGCGTGTGCAGGATGACCGTGCCGCCGATGCCGCCTTCGTCGATGCGGGCTTCCGGCGACTTGAACAGCTCGGCGCTGGACAGCATGTTCGACGGAAGCAGGGTGTAGTTGAACGAACGGGTGGCTTCGTCGTTGGTTTCCGACGTGGCCACGTAGTTGCCATTCAACTGGGTCAGGGTCAGGTCCGGTGCAAGGCCGCGCACGCTGACGCTCTTGCCTTCGCCACCGCTGCGGGTGATGACCACGCCGGGCACGCGCTGCAATGCGTCGGCCACGTTCTTGTCGGGGAACTTGCCGACGTCCTCGGCGGTGATCACTTCGACCACGGCGTTGGCGTCGCGCTTCTGCTCAAGGCTCTTTTCGATGGCGTAGCGGTAGCCGGTGACCTGGACGCTGTCCAGAGTGGTGGCATCCGGCGCGCCGGTAGACGTGGCCTGTTGCGCGGCGGCGCCAGCCGGAATGACGGCGGCGGCCAATGCCAGCGCGATGGCCAACGACAGTGCGTCCTGGCCATGCGTACGTATTGAATGCTTCATTCCCATCTCTCCCTCTCTCCTGGATTGATCCGGTGACGTGGCACGGACAACTTGAATCGATCTAATTTGAAGTGACTTTGCGGCTGTCGCCATGTGGGTGGCAGAGCACCGCGCGTGTGGCCTGGTACGTCCTGTTGCTGCTCCCCCAACTCCCGGCCATCGCAATGTCGTTCTTGGATCGATCTAAGCGATGGGCGGGCGATTTTTAGCACGGGTCGCCCGTGGGCGCATGCTGCTGCGCAATATGGTACTGGCGTGGCGAAGGGATGACGGTTTGCTGAAATCAGTGAAATCGTTTTCGTGCGCAGGGGAAGGGTGGGTTGGCAGGGCTGCGCCCTGCACCTGCGGTAGTGCCGGCCGCTGGCCGGCAACAGCCAAAGCCAAAGCCAAAGCGGCTCTGGGTTGTCTGTGGCTTGGCGGGGCGGTGTGGGCTGGCAGGACACGCCGTAAACCCGTCCCTGGGGGCTCGATGGCGCCATCCATGGCG
>NZ_JAPTFO010000099.1:0-12251 GCF_030985515.1 Stenotrophomonas sp. Sm10 | reverse complement strand
CGATAGGTCGCCACCCAGCGCCTGACCGTGGAGGCCTCCAGGCTGTGGCGACGAGCAACGGCTTTGACTGATGTGGACGTCTTGCAGGCCTCTTTGGCGACCTGCAGTTTGAAACGAGCGTCGTACCTGTTCATGTATCCCTCGGGGTTGGATCTGGCGTCCAACTCCCGGGGGTCACTTCATGGATGGGTTTACGGCGTGTCCCGCGAACCCATCCCGCCCGGCCCAATCGCATGAAACGTATTCCGCGACCACGCCACGAGGGGCTGCGCCGTTGGCTGGAACCTACGGCCACCAGCCACGCCCGAACCGGGCGAAATGATCGGCCGCCCGTTCAAACGGGTTGCGCGCACTCACCCCGCCGCACAGCAGGTATACCGGCAGGTACAGCGGGCCCAGCACCATGTACTGGTACACGTGCGCACGTTCGTGATCATCCAGCCGGATCAGCGGTTCCACGCCCCACCCCGCCTGATGCGCATAGGTGCGGCAGGAAATGCCCAGGTCATGGCCGGTATGCAGGATCACGTTCCCCAGCGTGATCGCCCCGCCTGGCCCCCACGGCCAGCGGTCGAACACCAGCGCACAGTCGCGCGCGCTCCAACGCAATGACGCGCCGCCGAGCATACCGGCCAGGCCGCCAATCAGGCCGAGCAGCGAATTGGGCAACGTCCATGCTGCGCCCAGCATCTGCAGCGCACGCAGCCACAGCGGCCAGGGTCGAGCGGCCGTGTTCAATCGGCCTCGTTCGGCATCAGCAGCCACAGGATCAGGTAGATCAGAATGCCGGGGAAGGCGGCCGAGCCAATCGATATCAGCACGAACACGATCCGCACCAGCGTGGGGTTCCAGCCGAAGCGGTGGGCGATGCCGCCCATCACGCCGGCGATCATGCGATCGTTCAATGAGCGCGACAGCGTCTTGGGCGTGGTGTTCATGGCAGCGGCTCCGGGAAACGGACAAGGCAGTCGAGCATGGCTGGACTCTACACCGCCCCGATGTCTACGGCGTGCGGTGGCGCAGGGCCTGCAGGCGTGCGCCGAACCAGGTGGCTGCGGTCTGTTCAGGCTGACCCGGGCACTGGATGCGGTAAGGCTTGCCGCTCATGCTGCTCTGGCTGGCGGCGCGCTCGATGAACTGCTCGGCGCTGTCCACCATGTCCTTCTTCAGCAGGTAGTCGTACTTGCGCTGCAGATGGGCGCGCGCATCGCTGCCGTCGTACCAGCTGCCATTGCGCTGGAACCGGCACTGCGAGCCGTCCAGGCTGGCGATCAACTGGGCGATCTCCCGCCGTGCATCCGCACTGGGTGCGGCCTGGGCAAGTGGCGCTGCCAGCAGTACCGCAAGAATCAACAAAATCCGGTACGTCATCATCCCTCCAAGTCAGTCGAGCAGGGCCCGACTCTACAGGTCGCGCGCCTTCAGCCAGCCATCGATCGTGGCCGGCACTTCGCGCTGCGCGCGGCCGGACACGTAGATACCAATATGGCCACCGCGGAAACTGGACTCGGTGTAGTCATCCGTACCCAGGCGCCCGCGCATCGCGCGCGAGGCGTCCGGTGGCACCAGATGGTCCTGCTCGGCGTAGATGTTCAACACCGGCAGCGTCACCTGCGACAGATCCACCGCTTCGTCGCCGATCCGTACCGTGCCCTTCATCAGGCCATTGGCCTGGTAGAACTGCTTGATGAAATCGCGGAACGCCTCGCCCGCCAGGTCCGGCGAATCGAAGATCCACTTTTCCATGCGCAGGAAGTCCTCCAGCGCCGCCTTGTCATCGAGGATGTCGAGCAGGCCCACGTACTTCTGCACATTGAGGCGGAACGGCTTGAGCATCAGGTAACTGGCATTCATCAGGTCGGCCGGGATGTTGCCCAGCGTATCCACCAGCAGGTCCACATCCACCTGCCGCGCCCAGTGCGAGAGCATGTTGTCGGCGGTCTGGAAATCGACCGGGGTGACCATGGTGATCAGCTTGCCCAGCTTCTGCCGGCGCAACGCGGCGTAGCAGAGTGCGAACACGCCGCCTTGGCAGATACCCAGCAGGTCGACCGGGCCACCACTGCGCGCACGCAGCGCATCGACGGCACCATCGATGTAGCGCAGCAGGTAGTCCTCCAGGGTCTGGAAGCGCTCCGAGCGATCCGGGTAGCCCCAGTCCAGCACGTACACGTCCTGGCCCAGCGCCAGCAGCTTCTGCACCAGCGAACGGTCGGCCTGCAGGTCGACCATGTACGGACGGTTGACCAGCGCGTAGACGATCAGCAGCGGCGTACGCCGGGTCGGTGACTGTTCGCCGACGAAGCGGTACAGCACCACCTTGCCGTCGCGCCAGACTTCCTCGCGCGCGGTCACGCCATAGTCCACGTCTTCCACCTGCGGCAGCAGCTTCAGCCCCTCCATCAGCTTGCGCTGCATGGCCAGGGTCTCCTGCATCAGGTCATCGGCGTTGAAGCCCAACGGTCCCTTCATCGGTCACGCGCCCGTGAGGAGGTGCGAGATTGGGGCTTTTTCGCAGCCGCCTTTTTTGCAGGCGCCTTCGTTGCCGGTGCGGTCTTCTTCGCGGCCTTGCGCGCGGCAGGCTTCACTTTTGCCGGCGCCGGCTGCGCAACCGGATCGACCGCAGCGGTTCCGGCCTGCACTGCCACCTGCGCCTGCAGGCGGCGCAGGCTGCGCTCCAGCTCGGCGATGCGGCGGTGTGCGGCATCCATCTCGCTGCGGGTCGGCAGGCCGATACGTTCACTCATCTGTTCCACCTCGCGCTGCAGGCCGGCACGCAGGCGCATCTGCGCGTTGCCCAGCGAGGCGTACACCTGCTGGAACGGTTCGGACATGGCGACCTTGGCGTAGGCCTCCTCGGCCACTTCGATCCACAGGTCGAACATCGCGCGGGCGCTGGTCAGCTGGCTGCCCGGCTGTTCGTGCTCGGCCAGGCGCTGCTCGAACAACGCAAAGGCCTCGTCCAGTGCCCGCTTGATCAGGTCGACATAGGCGCGCGAATGCTGCTGGTATTCTTCCTGCGCACGCAGCAGGGCCTGCCAGCGCGCCTGGTGCTCGCGGCCGGGGCCGAATGCCGGGCTCTGCAGCCATGGGCCCGCCTGCAACTGGAATTGCTGCAGCCATGCGGCGAATTCGGGCACGGCGGCGCCGGCGTGGGTGCTGCCACGGGCCCCTTGCAGCATCCATTGCAGCATGCCATCGCCCTGCCCCTGCACCGCCTCACGCCAGGCCTGGGCCACATCGGCACTGCTGGCGTCGCGGCCGGCAAACCGAGCGGCGACCTCTTGCATGGTGCCGTACCAGCTCCCGGCCTGTTCGCGGAACCGGCGCACGGCATCTTCCGGCGCGCCTGGGCCCTGTTCCGGCAACAGCTGGCCCCACCAGTCGAACAGCCGTTGCCAGCTGCTGGGGTCGTCACCGGCCGGTGCGCCGGGCGTGCCCGCGTGGCGCAGGGCATCGCCCCAGGCGCCGAAGTACTGCCGGGCCAGGGTCTCGAAATCACTGCTGCCGGCGTCGTGGGCCGAGCTGGTCATCGCAGGCCTCCGCAGGGCTGGCTCATGGCTTGGGAATGCGCAGGGTCTTGCTGATCATCAGCGACCCGGACAGGGCGAACAGCAGCACCATCGGGTGCAGCTGCCACGGGCCGATCTGCCACTGGCCGAACCAGATGTTCTGGCCGATGGCATCGGTACCGGCGGCGATCGCCAGCACGATCACCAGCACCAGGCTGGTCGGGATAGGGGTGCCTTCAAAATACGTGACCTTGCCCTCGTCGCCGGTCATTGCCTCGGCGGTGACGTTGTAGCGCGCCAGGCGGCTGACGCCACAGCAGACGAAATAGCTCAGCACCAGCCAGTCCCAGCCGCCCTGCATGCCACATGCATAGGCCAGCGCCGCCGGCGCGACGCCGAACGAGATCACGTCGGACAGCGAATCCAGCTCGCGCCCCAGGGTGGAGCTGGACTTGCGCCAGCGCGCGATGCGGCCGTCGAGGGCGTCGAAGATGAAGGCCAGCGGTATCAGCGCCATGCCGAACAGCAGGTAGCCGCGCTCGCCGTCCTGCAGGAAGCGCATTGCGGCAAACACCGCACCGGTGCCGCAGAAAGCATTGGCCAAGGTGAACCAGTCGGCCAGCTGGAATTCGCGCAGCATCGAGAAGTGACGTTTCATGGGGTCTCACGGAGCATCGAGGCCCACAGGTTACCGCGAGCGCCGCTGCCGGCGACAGCGCCGGCAGGCCGCGGCCTTCACTGCTCCCTCACGCACCCTCACCGGCGGTGAATTTTTCGCCACCCATCTTGACAGCCTAGGGGGGTGGAGCCTGTCGCGGCTTATCCACAAAGTTGCCCACGCGTAATCCACACCCCCTGTGGACAACCAGATCTCACCGACTGCGACGCTGGACATTTCCTCATCACCCTGCAGCGGGGTTTCCCTACTTCCCAAGCCGCAAGGTCAGCGCTATGGTCATCGGCGGACCCGCCGCCGCCACGTCCGAATCTCTTCAATGGACGACGACGATGCTGGATGCTTCCACCCTGGCCGCGCAGCTGCGGCAGCCCCATGGCGACGCCGCACTGGCGGTGGCCGACTCGATGAACCGCAGCAACAGCGCCCTGAACCTGGCCGCGATCGGGCTGCTGGCGGTGGCGGCCGGCGAACGCATCCTGGAGATCGGCCCCGGCAATGCGGCCTTCGCGCCCCAGCTGTTGCAAGCGCCGGGCAGCCAGTACCTGGGCGTTGAACTGTCCGCCGCCATGGTCGAGGCCGGCAACCGGCGGCTGGCCAGTGCCGGCCTGGGCGACCGGGCCGCGATGCGGCTTGGCGATGCCCATGCGCTGCCGGTGGACGAGGCATCCGTGGATGCCGCACTGGCGGTCAACACCCTGTACTTCTGGCCAAACCTGGCCCCGGTGCTGGACGAGCTTGCGCGCGTACTGCGCCGGGGAGGGCGGCTGTGCCTGGCGTTCGGCGATGCGGCCTTCATGCGCAGCCTGCCGTTTGCCGCCGATTTCCAGCTGCACGAACTGGACGCAGTTGAGCTGGCGATGCGCGTGTCGGGATTCAACATCTCGGCCTGGCGCAGCCATCGCGAAACTGCTGCCGGCAATGACGGGCAGACGCGGGAGAAGCATTTCCACCTGCTGCTGGCGCATCGGCGCTGATTGCCGCCGGGCATGGCCCGGCGCTACCCGACCCGCATCGGCGTGGATTTTCGCCGGATGCGATCCGACCGAGCGGTGGAGCCGGCCGCTGGCCGGCTGCCCCGGCAATGGCGCTGCGGTCAGGCCGCCGCCGGCAACCGGCTGCGCCACCTCGCGAAACACATCATTTGCAGCACCAGCATCGCCACCAGTCCCAGCGGCCACGCCCACCACAGGCCGGTCAGCCCGTGCCGCGCCTGCAGCCACATCGCCAGTGGCAGCTCCAGCAGCAACACCGCTGTCATGCCCAGCAACGCCGGCAGCAGCACAGTCCCGCTGCCGCGCATCACGCCGACCAGCACCGTGGTGCCGCCCATCGCCAGTACGCCCCACACCACCGTGCGCAGCTGAAGTGCGGCCAGTTCGCGCACCTCCGGCGCCGCCAGGATCAGGCCGGTCAGCCACGGCGCCAGCGCCATCACCAGCAGCACCACGACCGTCAGCATCGCCAGGCCCAGCAGCACCCCGGTGCGGGCAATGGCGGGCAATCGTGCCGCACGTCCTGCCCCCATCGCATGCGCGGCGAGGATGGTGGCGGTGATGCCCAGCGACATGGCCGGCAGCTGCACCCAGCTCATCAACTGGTTGACCGCACCGTAGGCCGCCGTGGCGGTGTAGCCATAGCGGTTGATCCAGCCGAGCAACACGATCTCGGCAATGGCCAGGCTGAGCATCTGCAGCGAGGACGGCACGCCGATGCGCAGCATCGAACGAATGATCGCGCCATCGAATCGGATGGCCCGCAGCAGCTCATGGCCGGGTGCCAGCGGATGCCCCAGGCGATGCCAGCTCCACAGCAACCAGACCAACGCCAGCAGCGAGGCAAATGCTGCCGACACCGCGGCACTGGCCGCGCCCAGCTGCGGCAGGCCGCCCCAGCCGAGGATCAGCAGTGGCGTGCACAGCAGGCCGAGCACGGTCGCCAGCAGCAGCGCGTGCAGCGGCGTCTTTGCATCACCCACCGCGCGGCTCACGGCCGTCGCCAGCCACAGCAGGAAGAACACCGGCGCACTCAGCAGCAGCACCCGCGCATAGACGATGGACTCACCGAGGATCGGTGCCGGTGTACCCAGTGACATCAGAAGCTGTGGTGCGAAACCGCTCCCCAGGGCCATCACCAGCACCGACAGCACAAGGATCAGCGCCACCGCACTGCCAGCCACCGCGCGCACCTGCTGCGGCCGAACCGCGCCCCAGGCGTGCCCGATCAGCACCATCGCGCCGGTCGCCAGGCCCATCACCAGGGCCAGCAGCAGGAAGAAGACCGGGAAGAACGCAGCGGCCACGGCCACCGCCTGGGTACCGAGCAGATGGCCGAGGTAGATGTTGTCCAGCGTGCCTGCGGCCAGCTGCAGCGCATTGGTCAGCAGCATCGGCAGCAGCAGGGCCAGGTAGGTGCGCCACAGAGGCGGCGCGACCAGGGGCGTGGGATGTACAGGGGAGTTCATGGGGTTCTCTGGGCAAGGCGCTGCCCTGCCCGGCGTTTCCACCAGCAAAGCAAGCACAAGGGACCGGGCCGTGGCCCGCGATCAGGTGGCGCCGCCGCTCAACGACGGCGCGATGGATCAGCCGTCAGCGCTGTCGAACGCCAGACGCAGGGCGTGGTCGCGCACATCCCTGGGCCAGGAACGCAGCACCGCTTCCAGGCCCGCACGGTCGTGCGCGAACAGCACGCGGATGGCCTCCTCGAAGCCCGGCAGGTCGCCGGCGATGGTCTGCAGGAAGTGATAGGCGCGTTCGGCATCGCGACGCCGGCGGTCCTTGTCCGCACCGGCGCGGCTGGCCGTCTCCACCAGTTTTCGCAATGCCACCGAGGCGCCGCCCGGCTGCTCGGCCAGCCAGGCCCAATGGCGCGGCAGCAAGGTCACTTCACGGGCGACCACGCCCAGCTTGGGGCGGCCACGGCCACGCGGGGTCGCAGCGTCTTCGGCAGTGATTTCGGCATCCGCCTCGTCAGAGGGGGGAAACGCTTCGGTTACCCGCGCCAGCAGTTCCTCGTCACTGCCGCGCGTATCGAAATCGCGGGTGCGACCGGTGGCGTTGTCGAACACCAGCAATGGTCCGGCAGCGTTGTCGGCGCGCAGCCGCTTGAGCGCCAGTGCCGCCACTTCCGGGCTGCCGCAGGCAACAAGGCGATGGCCGTCGAAACAACTGAAAGGAGGGAGTCGGGACGCAGGCATGGCAATGGCATCAGAGGTGATGCGCGAATATTGCCCGGGTAATTTATGACTGTCAATATTGCCCGGGTATTAATCGACCAAAAGAGCGTGCCAACCCAGATTGGCACTCCCCGGAATGGTTGGCACCAACCCGATTCCCTGGTTCACAGCCGGCTGTAGGACCAACTGACCATGCGCCCGTCCTTGTACGGCATCACCCCGTGGAACGGGCGCGGGTCGGCGTCGAACACCAGCGGCAGGAAGTTGCGGTCGCCTTCCCACATCGGCAGCGTGTCCAGCTTGTCCAGGTCCACCCACTCCAGCGTACCTTCGTGGTTGCCGCCGTGCGGGGTACCTTCGAAGCTGTCGATGACGAACACGAAGCCCAGCCAGTCCTCACCGTGCTTGCCGAATCCCGGCCAGCTGATGGTGCCGCGCAGGCGCATGCCGGTGCAGTCGATGCCGGCTTCCTCGGCGATCTCGCGACGCATGCCTGCCGCGACGTCTTCAGTCGGTTCGATCTTGCCACCCAGCCCGTTGTACTTGCCCAGATGATGGTCACCGGGACGGGTATTGCGATGGATCATCAGCACCTGGCGACGATCGGGCGACAGCACGTAGCCCAGGGTGGCGACGATCGGGGTGTACGGCATGGGCAGCATCCAGCGGCAGGTGAGCCGTGGATTATGGCCGATCAGCGCACCAGCGACAGGCGGCGTTCGGCGGGCGCCGCGACGCCATCGGCATCGCGGCGCAGCGTGGCCACGCCGTGGCCGCGCTCGGCCAGGTACTCCAGCCACTTGCCGAGGAAGGTGTTCATCCGCATGCGGTGGCTGATCAGCTCCGCCGGCGGCGGGTACAGCCCCATGGTGTCCTGCCAGCGGCGGCCGACGTAGCAGTGGGTGGTCTCGGCCTGGCGCGCGTCACGGTACAGGCGAACATAGGCCGATGGATCAGGCTCGCCAGTGACCGGGTCGGCCAGGTCGTAGGTCAGCCGCAGTTCCACCGTGTAGCGGTGGCACTCGATCACGTCCAGGCGAACGTCCAGGCCATCGCCGACCGAGGAGACGTAGCTGCCCGTCATCAGTCCAGCCGGTTCGAACAGGCGCACCAGATGGCGGTAGTTCTCCGCGTACAGGCCCATGAGCCAGCTCAGCCGGCTCAGGCGGGGAATGCGTTCGGTACGGGGCAAGGCTCGGGCCATGGGTCGATCCTACACGTTGGTGCTTCAACGTGGGGGCGGGATCACCCCGACCAAAGGGGCCCGGTATCGACCAACGGTCGATACCCACCGTGCAGGAGGGTCGATGCCCCAGCGCAGGAGGGTCATCACCCCGGAGGTAGGCCACGACCGTTGGTCGTGGCGCACGGATCAATACAGCTCGCGCTGCAGCCCCAGCGTGGCCAGCACCTTGCTGGAAATCTCCTCGATCGAGGTATGCGTGGTGCTCAGGGTCGGAATCCGCTCCATGCGGAACATGGTCTCGGCCGCGGCCACCTCGCGCTTGCAGGTGTCCAGGTTGGCGTAGCGCGAGTTCGGGCGGCGCTCCTGGCGGATCTGCTGCAGGCGGTCCGGGTCGATGGTCAACCCGAACAGCTTGCGTCGGTAGTTGCGCAGGCGCGGCGGCAGGCGGTCGCTTTCCAGGTCCTCGTCGGTCAACGGGTAGTTGGCCGCGCGCACCCCGTAATGCAGGGCCAGGTAGATGCAGGTGGGCGTCTTGCCGGCGCGCGACACCGCCACCAGGATCACGTCGGCATCGTCGTAGTTCACCGCAATGCCATCGTCATGGGTCAGGGCGAAGTTCATCGCGTTGATGCGGCGGTGGTAGGTATCGAAATCGACCATGCCGTGGGCCTGGCCGACCCGGGCCAGGCGCGGGCTGGCCAGTTCACGCTCCAGGGGCTCGATGAACGGCGCGAACACATCCAGCATCAGCGCCCCGCTGTCGGCCAGGATCAGGCTCAGGCTCTGGTCCACGCAGGAGTTCACCACGATCGGCCGGACCTGGTAGCGCTCACCTGCCGCCTGGATCCGGGCGCAGGCTTCACGCGCTTTTTCGGGGTCGTCGACAAACGACATTCGGTCGGTAATGAAGCTGAATCCGGAGAACTGGGTCAGCAGGCTATGCCCAATGGTTTCAGCGGTGATACCGGTTCCATCGGAAACGTAGAACACCGGACGGATGGTCGACATGCGCGCTTTTACCCCCTACGAAGCTTAAAAAGGCCGCCAGCACAAGCTTGTGCCGACGGTGCTCTGCCCGGCATCATATCGGCTTCTTCCTACGGACGCGGCCACTCAGCCCGCCTCGGGCGATGGCCAAACGGAGCATCGCGCTTGAACGAGAACATCCTGTGGTTGCACGAACTGCGTCTGGCCGATCTGGCCCGCGTAGGCGGCAAGAATTCGTCCCTGGGCGAGATGATCGGCAACCTGGCCGGTCTGGGCGTTTCGGTGCCGGGCGGTTATGCCACCACCGCTGAAGCCTTCAAGGACTTCATCGCGCACAACGACCTGTCCAAGCGCATCTTCGACAGGCTGGCCACGCTGGACGTCGAGGACGTCAATGCGCTGACCGCCGCCGGCAAGGAAATCCGCGGCTGGGTAATCGACGCCCCGCTGCAGCCGCAGCTGGACCAGGACATCCGCACCGCCTATGCCAAGCTGAGCGCCGAGAATGGCGGCGGCGACGTTGCCGTGGCCGTGCGTTCGTCTGCCACCGCCGAGGATCTGCCGGATGCGTCCTTCGCCGGACAGCAGGAAACCTTCCTCAACGTGACCGGTGCCGACGACGTCGTGCACAAGGTCAAGGAAGTGTTCGCCTCGCTGTACAACGACCGCGCCATCGCCTACCGCGTGCACCACGGTTTCAAGCATGAGGACGTGTTCCTGTCCGCCGGCGTGCAGCTGATGGTGCGTTCGGGCGTCGGCTCCTCCGGCGTGCTGTTCACCCTGGACACGGAGTCCGGCTTCCGCGACGTGGTGTTCGTCACCTCCTCGTTCGGCCTGGGCGAGATGGTCGTGCAGGGCGCGGTCAATCCGGACGAATACTACGTCTACAAGCCCACCCTGCAGGCCGGCAAGCCGGCGATCCTGCGCCGCTCGCTCGGCAGCAAGGCGATCCGCATGGTGTATTCGGATGTCCCCGGTGAGCGCGTCCGTATTGAAGACACCCCGGCCGAACTGCGCACCACCTTCTCGATCAGCGACGAGGACGTGCAGGAACTGGCCAAGCAGGCGCTGGTCATCGAAAAGCACTACGGCCGCCCGATGGACATCGAGTGGGCCAAGGACGGTGTCAGCGGCAAGCTGTTCATCGTGCAGGCGCGCCCGGAAACGGTGAAGTCGCGCAGCCACGCCACCCAGATCGAGCGCTTCGCGCTGACCGAGAAGGGCGGCAAGGTGCTGGCCGAGGGCCGTGCCGTCGGCGCCAAGATCGGTTCGGGCGTGGCCCGCGTGGTGAAGACGCTGGACGACATGAACCGCGTGCAGCCGGGCGACGTGCTGATCGCCGACATGACCGATCCCGATTGGGAACCGGTGATGAAGCGCGCCTCGGCCATCGTCACCAACCGCGGTGGCCGCACCTGCCACGCCGCGATCATCGCGCGCGAGCTGGGCGTGCCAGCCGTGGTTGGTTCGGGCAACGCGACCCAGGTCATCGAGGATGGCCAGCTGGTCACCGTCAGCTGCGCTGAAGGCGATACCGGCTTCATCTACGAAGGCAAGCTCGGCTTTGAACGCACCACGACCGATCTGGGCAACATGCCGCCGGCCCCGCTGAAGATCATGATGAACGTGGCCAACCCGGAACGTGCCTTCGACTTCGGTCAGCTGCCGAACGCCGGCATCGGCCTGGCCCGCCTGGAAATGATCATCGCCAGCCACATCGGCATCCATCCGAATGCGCTGCTGGAATACGACCGCCAGGACGCCGCGACCAAGAAGAAGATCGACGAGAAGATCGCCGGCTACGGTGATCCGGTCAGCTTCTACGTGGACCGCCTGGCCGAAGGCATCGCCACCCTCACCGCCTCGGTTGCACCGAACCCGGTGATCGTGCGCCTGTCGGACTTCAAGTCCAACGAGTACGCCAACCTGATCGGCGGCAGCAACTACGAGCCGCACGAAGAGAACCCGATGATCGGCTTCCGCGGCGCCAGCCGTTACGTCGACCCGAGCTTCTCGGCCGCCTTCGCGCTGGAGTGCAGGGCCGTGCTGCGCGTGCGCAACGAAATGGGCCTGGACAACCTGTGGGTCATGATTCCGTTCGTGCGCACCCTGGAAGAAGGCCGCAAGGTCGTCGAGGTGCTGGAACAGAACGGCCTGAAGCAGGGCGAGAACGGCCTGAAGATCATCATGATGTGCGAAGTGCCGTCCAACGCACTGCTCGCCGATGAGTTCCTGGAGATCTTCGACGGCTTCTCGATCGGCTCCAACGACCTGACCCAGCTGAGCCTGGGCCTGGACCGCGACTCGTCGATCGTCGCGCACCTGTTCGACGAACGGAACCCGGCAGTGAAGAAGCTGCTGTCGATGGCGATCAAGGCAGCACGTGCCAAGGGCAAGTACGTCGGCATCTGCGGCCAGGGCCCGTCCGATCACCCCGATCTGGCCGAATGGCTGATGCAGGAAGGCATCGAGTCGGTGTCGCTGAACCCGGACACCGTGGTTGATACCTGGCTGCGCCTGGCCAAGCTGAAGGCCAACGGCTGATGCCGTGATGGGCTGACGTCGCTTTCATCGACGTCCGCCCATACTGCTGCTGCACGCAAGCCCCGCCTCTGCGGGGCTTGCTGTTTCTGGCGTCCGCGCACGCCCTGCCCCACGCAGACATCGCTACGCAACAAAGGACTTCCGCATGATCGCCGCCGCACCTCCCACCCC
>NZ_JAPTFO010000098.1:0-12416 GCF_030985515.1 Stenotrophomonas sp. Sm10 | reverse complement strand
CCCCCCCCCCCCCCCCCCCCCCCCACCACCGGTAGCGCCGGGCCATGCCCGGCGAGCGCAGCGGCAACAACAACCCATCATTCCAGGTCCACCACCTCGAACGCCTCGCCAAACTGCGCGTGCGCCCGCCACAGCGTGGCCAGGTCCTGCCCACTGACCGGGTCGATGAAGCCCGGCACGATGTCCGCCAGCGGCTTCAGCACGAAGGCATGCTTCAGTTCCGGGCGCGGAATGCGCAGGTGGCCGGGGCCTTCCACCACCAGGTCGCCGTAGAACACCACGTCGATGTCCAGGGTCCGGTCGGAGAAGCGCGGCCCGCTGCGGTCGCGGCCGTGCGCGTCTTCCAGCGCATGCAGCCAGTCGTCCAGTTCCTGCAGCGGCAGATCGGTCTCGATCGCCACCGCATTGTTGAGGAAGGCCGGGCCATCGAAGCCGACCGCGGCGGTACGGTAGGCCGGCGAGACCTGCAGCGCGCCGAAGCGCTCGCGCAGGGCCGTCACCGCGGCGTGGAGGTAGCGGCGGGGCTGGACGTTGCTGCCCAGGCTCAGGAGCACGGTGGTCATGCGGTTCAGGTGGCAGCGATGGGGGCGTGGACATGCCGTCGTCACGGCGGCCTGCCTACAATCCGGGACGCACATGATAGGGCACCGACATGACCTATTGCGTTGGAATCGAGGTGGACGAGGGCCTGGTCTTCGCTGCCGACACCCGGACCAATGCCTCGCTGGACGATGTGCGCGTGCATCGCAAGCTGCACGTGTTCGAGTATCCCGGCCAGGCAGCCTACGTGCTGATGGCGGCTGGCAACCTGGCCACCACCCAGCTGCTGGTGTCGCGCCTGGGCCGCGACGCCGCAGAGCGGCGCGTGCCCAACCTGCGCGACATGACCCACCTGTTCGAAGCCGCCGCGTATGTGGGTCAGCTGCTGGTGGACAGCCAGGTGCACAGCAGCCACAGCGAACACGGCCATGACGGGGTCAACACCCAGGCCACGCTGATCTTCGGCGGCCAGATCGCCGGCGAGCGGCCCGGGCTGTACATGATCTACCCGCTCGGCAACGCCATTGCCGCCTCGCCGGAGACGCCCTACCTGCAGATCGGTGAATCCAAGTACGGCAAGCCGATCCTGGATCGCATCCTCAGCCCGGCCACGCGGCTGGAGGACGCCGCGCGCACGGCCATCGTCTCGCTGGACTCCACCATCCGGTCCAACCTGTCGGTGGGCCTGCCGATCGACCTGGCGCTGCTGCGCGACGGTGAACTGCGTATCGGCCGGCAACTGCGGCTGGGCGCGGATTCAGCGCTGTATGCCGATATCCACCAGAACTGGTCACGGCGCCTGGAACAGGCGGTGGACGCCCTGCCGCGGTTCCCCTGGGAAACCGTGGATTGATCGACCTGACCTGCCGCCGGGCCATCGGAGGCCAACTGCAGCTGGTAGCCCTGGCTGGACAGCGCGTTGCCGAGCAGCGACAGGCGCGTGGCTTCCCCATCGACCACCAGGATCGACTGGCCGCTGCCCAAGGCCACCAGCTGTTCGATCGGCTCGCTGCCGTCGATGATCTCGTGCATCGGCAGGCGCAGTTCGAAGCAGGTGCCTTGTCCCGGCTGGCTGCTGACATGGATGCTGCCACCAGCGCCCTCAACAATGCGCTTGCAGGAGATCAGGCCCAGGCCAGTGCCATCTGCCTTGGTGGTGAAGAATGGATTGAACAGGTGCGACAGCGTGTCCGCATCCATGCCAATGCCTTCATCGGCAACGCAGATACGCATCCAGTCCACGCCATCGCGCTGGCCGGCATGGCTGGCGGTCAGGCTCAGTCGGCCGCCGTTGGGCATCGCCTGGATCGCATTGAGTGCCAGGTTCAGCATGACCTGCTGCAGTTCGGTGTAGTTCGCATCCACCACCAGGCCTTCGTCCTGCACCTGCAGTTCCAGGCGCACGGCATCAGGCACGTTGCTGCGCAACAGCAGGGCCACCGCATCGAACAGGCCCTTGATCTCGATACGCTCGCTCGGCTTGCGCGAACCGCGCACGAACGACAGCATCGATTCGGCCATCTCGTGGCCGCGGCGGCCACACTCGGCGATGACGTCGGCCAGGTGGTGCAACTGCGGATCGTCGGTACGCGCCTTCAACAGGTCCGGCATGATCAGCAGCGGCTGCAGGATGTTGCGCAGGTCATGGCTGAGGCCGGCGGCGAGCAGCGACAGGCTTTCCAGGCGCTGCGCGCGCATCAGTTCGGTCTCCACCCGTGCGCGCTCTACGGCGCTGCGGGCATCGCGGATCGCACGCGCCACCGCCGACGGCAGGCGCGCCGGCTGGTGCTTGATGATGTAATCGTTGGCGCCTTTCTGCAGCGCCGCCACCGCGTTCTCCTCACCCATGGTGCCGGAGACGAAGATGAAAGGGACTTCCGGCGCCGTCTCGCGCACGATGCGCAGCGCATCATCACCGGAAAACCCCGGCATGCTCAGGTCGGACAGCACGATGTCCGGCTGGAACGCGGCCAGTGCCTGGCGCAGCTCCGCCTCGCTCTCGACGCGCTCGAAACGAGCGTCCAGGCCCGCATCGAGCATCTGTTCGGACATCAGCTCGGCATCTTCCGGTGAGTCCTCCACCAGCAGGATGCGCAGCGCCCCCAGGGCAGGACCGGTCAGGGGCATGGGCTCACTCGAGTTCCGGTGCCTGGTTGATCAACGCCCAGAACTTGCCCAGGGTCTGCACCGCACCGAAGAACTGGTCCACGTCCACCGGCTTGACCACGTAGGCATTGACCCCCATGTCCCAGCTGCGGGCCAAATCACTTTCCTCGCGCGAGGACGACAGGATCACCACCGGCAGGCGCTTGAGTTCTTCGTGCTCGCGGATCTGCCGCAGCACTTCCAGGCCGTCCATGCGCGGCATCTTGATGTCCAGCAGCAGCACCGCCGGCAGGCCTTCCTCGCGGTTGGCGAAGGCGCCGCGGCGCAGCAGGTAGTCCATCACTTCCACGCCATCCTCGACGTGCACGATGGGATTGGCCAGACGCGCCTCTTCCAGGGCGTCGATCGCCATTTCGGCATCGGCCGGGCTGTCTTCGGCGAGAAGAATGGTGCGCAGAGTCGTCATGCAGAGGGACCTTGTTTGTCCGCGTCGGTCGCGGGGGGCAGGTAGAAGTGGAAGGTGGCGCCGACGTCCGGTTCGGCCTCGGCCCAGATACGGCCGCCATGGCGGGTGAGCACGCGACGGACGCTGGCCAGGCCGATACCGGTTCCGGGGTAGTCGCTGGCCTTGTGCAGGCGCTGGAACACACCGAACAGCTTTCCGGCATAGGCCATGTCAAAGCCTGCACCATTGTCGCTGACCGTGAACTGATGGCCGCCGTCGGGCTGGGGCTGGTAATCCACGCGGATCTTCGCCGGTTCGCGGTTGCCCGAGTACTTCACCGCGTTGCCAAGCAGGTTCAGCCAGACCTGGCGGATCATGTTCTCGTCACCCACCACGATCGGCAGCGGCGCGATGTTCCACTCCACCTGGTGCACGTGGCCGCTGGCCTCAGCCTCGGCCTGCAGATTGGAATCGAGCATGGCGCGGGTATCGGCCACCAGCGACTGCATGTCCACCGCCTGGTGCCGCATTGCCGCACGGCCCAGCCGCGAATAGACCAGCAGGTCGTCGATCAGCGCAGCCATGCGCCGCGCCGAACTGGAGATCACTTCCAGGTAATGGCGGCTCTTGTCATCGGCCGCATCGCCGAGATGGCGCGACAGCTTGTCGGAGAATCCAGCCACGTGGCGCAGCGGCGCCCGCAGATCGTGCGAGACCGAGTAACTGAAGGCTTCCAGTTCCCTGTTGACCTCGGACACCTGTGCAACCTTGCCTTCCAGCTGGCGGTTCAGTTCCTCCACACGCAGCTGCACCGCACGCTGCACGGTGACGTCGCTGACCGTGAGCAACACCACTTCGTCATCGGTGTCCGGCAGCGGCATGCGCCGCGCGTTGAGCAGCATGTAGCGCACCAAGCCATCGGCGGTGCGCTGTTCATGCTCGAAGTCCCAGAGTTCCCGGCCGCGCAGCAGCACATCGGACAGTCGCTGGCGCATCACCGGGTCTTGCCACGCACCGTTGCCGACGTTATCCAGCACCAGGCCCTCGGCGCGCTCATCCTGCAGACCATACAGCTCGGCGAAAGCAGGATTGTGCAGCTGCACGCGCAGATCGCGGTCGAGCAGCACGATCGGCTCGCGCACCGTCTGCAGCACCGACGCTGCACGCGCGGCCGAACGCAATGACTGCCGCTCGGCGTGCAGGCGGCGGCCGATCTGCCGCTGCAGCAGCCACAGCACCAGGCCGAGCAACGCCAGCTGGACTACCAGCGAACTCCACGACACCAACTCGGTCTGCTTGCGCTGGCGGGCGGCCTGCTCGGCGCGCTGTGCCAGCAGCTTCTGCTCGCTGGCCTGCAGTTCCTCCACCAGCCCGCGGATCGGATAACGCGTGCTCAGGTCCTGCACCAGCTCGCGCTGGTCACTGTTGGGCTCTGACTTTGCCAGTTCGCGGGCAAGCGCCATGCGCCCTTCCAGCATCGACTCGATGCGGCCGATGCGGATCAGCTGCTCAGGATTGTCGCGGGTCATCCGGCCCAGTTCAGCCAGGCGACCGGGAAGTTCATTGGCTTTGGCCATGCGCTCGCGCAGGCCAGGCGCGTCCACGCCCTTGGACAGGGTCAGCGCGGCCGATTCGACATCGCGTACATCGGCCTGCAGCTGCTGCAAGGCCACGCCGACAGCCTGGGTATGATTGACCCAGGCCATCGCATCTTCGCTGTCCTGCTGCAGGTGGCGCAGTGTCAACCACGGCACCACGATGATCGCTGCGGCGGCCAGCGCCAGGGCGGGCATCCGCCAGCGGTCCCAGATGTCATCACTGAAAACCAGCGCCATAGTTCCTCATCAACACGGCCGCAAAGCATGGGCCGTACCCGGCCCCAGTGCGGCGGAACCGGCAATATAGCGCAGGCGGGTCAAAACTCTGGAGTTTCCAGCGCCGCTGGCTGAACGGCTGGTACTTCGGCGCTGTACGGCCGAGCCCACGGTCGGCTGGAACCCAACGGCAGCCGAGCACGGCTCGGCGTCACGCGGGAGTGGGCGCCCCCCATACCGGGGCGCCCACTCCGCCAGGTCAGCGCTTGGCAGCAGTGCTGACCTTCAGTGCAGCGGCATCGACGCGGGTCACGCCCTTGATGCCCTTGGCAGTGGCAACCGCCTTGTCCTTCTCGGCCTGGGAGGCCACCGCGCCGCTCAGGCTGACAACGCCGTTCACGGTTTCCACCTTGATCTCCGTGCCCGGAACGTTGCTGCTGGCCAGCAGGTCGGCCTTCACCTTGGTGGTGATCCAGGTATCGGTCACAGGCTCATTGGAGTCATGGCGATCAGCATGCGTGGCCGGATGGCTGCTGGTCGGCGGGCTCTTGGCAGCGGGATCCTTGGCAAATGCAGCCGAGGAGGACAGCGCCAGGCCCAGCGTCAAGGCAGAAGCAATCAGTGTGCGGGAGGTATTGCTCATCGTGTCGTACTCCTTCGGGATGTGCTGCCAGTCTGGACAAGCCGCCGTAGAGCAGGCGTGGCGCTGCGGTCATGCCGCCGTGAATCGGACTGTTTCCTGGGGCAACGGTTCAGTTTGGCCTGCCACCACCCGTCGTATACCCTGCCCTTCCCACAGCCGGAGCTCTGCCAATGCGCCCCGACCTGCAACTGGCCCTGATCGGCTACGGCCTCGCCGGCCGCGTCTTCCATGCGCCGCTGATCCAGCACACACCCGGGCTGGCGCTGCACAGCATCGTCAGTTCGCAGCGCGACACATTGCTGCGCGCGTTCAGCGACGTGCACGTGCGTGCGATGCCGCAGGACGTGTTCGACGATCCGGCCGTGGACGCGGTGGTGATTGCCACACCGAACGCGCAGCACGCGCCGCTTGCAATCGCGGCGCTGGCCGCAGGCAAGCACGTGCTGGTCGACAAGCCGTTTGCGCTGGATGTCGCTGAAGCCGAAGCGGTACTGGCTGCGGCACGCAGCGCCGGCCGCATCGCCACCGTGTTCCAGAATCGGCGCTTCGATGCGGATTTCCTCACCCTGCAGGCGCTGCTGGCCGAAGGCGCACTGGGCGACGTGGCCGAGTGCCATGCGCATTTCGACCGTTACCGGCCGCAGGTGCGCGATCGCTGGCGCGAGCAGGACGGGCCCGGTAGTGGCCTGTGGTACGACCTGGGTCCGCATCTGCTGGACCAGATGCTGGTGCTGTTCGGCTGGCCCGAGGCGGTCGATGCGGATCTTGCCGTGCTGCGCCAAGGCGGCAGCGGCATCGATTACTTCCACGCCGTGCTGCACTACCCGCGGCATCGCGCGATCCTCCATTCCGGTTCATTGGTCGCGGCACAGACCCCGCACTTCAGCGTGCATGGCAGCAAGGCAAGCTGGATCAAGCACGGCCTGGACGTGCAGGAGGCGCAGCTGCGCCGCGGTGTGGCACCCGGTGCGCCAGGCTGGGGTATCGATCCGCGGCATGGTGAGCTGGTACGCTGCGATGCCGAAGACAACGTGCAGCGCACGACGGTGGACAACCTGCCTGGCGACTACCGGCGGCTGTATGCGCAGTTCGCCGCGGCGATGCACGGCGACGGCGAAGCTACGGTCAGCCCGGTGCAGGCATTGCAGTTGATGCGGCTGCTGCAGGCCGGCATGGACAGTGCGCGCGAAGGGCGGCGAATCGCGTTGGGGTGATCGGCAGGGCTGCGCCCTGCACCTGCAGAAGCGGTAGTGCCGGCCGCTGGCCGGCAACCTCAACAGCAAAAGCCGGCTATCCGTGGGATGGCGGGGTGGGTCGGGTTGCGGGGGACGCCGTAAATCCGTCCCTGGAGGCTTGGCCGCGCCATCCATGCCGCAGACACCCCCGCAACCGCCCCCACCTGGCCTTCGGCACTTTCCCGCGATCTGCCAGTAGATCCACGCCATGCGTGGATGACGTGCAAACAATCGGAAAATGCTTTTGCAGAGTCGAGCCATGCTCGACTGCCCCTGGCGCCATGGGGGTCAGCGCCCTTTCCTGCGGAAAGGGGTCCGACCCCGATTGCTTACGACTTCTTGATGGCGTGCCCACCGAACTCGTTGCGCATCGCCGACAGCAGGCGGTCGGTGAACGAGTTGGATTCGCGCGAACGCAGGCGTTCCAGCAGCGACAAGGTGATCACCGGGGCCGGCACGTCCAGCGCGATGGCTTCGGCGACGGTCCAGCGGCCTTCACCGGAATCCTCCACATACGGCGCGATGCCATCCAGCGACGGATTGCGCTTGAGTGCTTCGGTACTCAGGTCCAGCAGCCACGAACGCACCACGCTGCCGTGCCGCCAGACTTCGGCCACCTGGGCAAGGTCCAGCTCCATCTCCTGCTTGCGCTCCATCAGCGCGAAGCCTTCGGCGTAAGCCTGCATCATTCCGTACTCGATACCGTTGTGCACCATTTTGGTGAAGTGGCCAGCGCCGGATGGGCCGACACGCGCCCAGCCGCGGTCCTCGGCCGGTGCCAGCGTACGCAGCAGCGGCGCGATCTGCTCCACCACCGGCGCTTCGCCACCGACCATCAGGCTGTAGCCCTCCTGCAGGCCCCACACGCCTCCGCTGGTGCCGCAGTCGACGTAGCCCAGGCCGTCCTCGGCCAGCGCCTTGGCGCGGCGGATCGAGTCCTGGTAGTTGGAGTTGCCGCCATCGATGACGATGTCACCCTCGGCCAGGTGCGGGGTCAGCTGGCCCAGCGTCTGGTCCACGGTTTCGCCGGCCGGCACCATCAGCCACACCACGCGCGGCACCGGCAGCGCGGCCACCGCGGCGGCCAGCGAATCAACCACCTCCAGGCCGGCCTCGGCGGCGCGCTGGCGGGCGCCTTCGCCCGGGTCGTAGCCGACCACGCGGTGGCCGCCGCGATGCAGGCGCTGGGCCATGTTGGCGCCCATGCGGCCGAGGCCGATCATTGCAATATCCATTGTTTCACCTTCAGTTGGGGTCTAGGGTCGGGCTGCCTGGCCTGCCGGTAGCCGCGCAGTGGCGCAGCTGCGCCTCGCGCCAACGCCGGTAGAGCGTGGTATGCAGATTGTGCACCGCCAGGTCGATCGAAAAGGGGGTTCGCGGGTTGCGGTCAAGCAGGCGGGCGATGTGGTAGCCGATGGGACGTATACCGCGCGGATGCACATAGATCACGAACTGCTGGTAGAACGGATCGTCCAGCAGGCGGTCCATGCGTGCCAGCGTGGCGTGGTAGCGCGGCGCAAGCGCCGCGCGCACCTCAGGGTCGCGCTCGAACAGCAGGCGTTCGAAGTAGCGCTGGCCAGTGCGCGGGATGTCCTGCGCGAGTTTCCATAGTTCGACGTTGCGCTGGTCGTACCAGGCCAGGCCGCCATGCGTGGCCAGCGCCCGCGCAGCGTCCTCGCCCACCTCGACCACCACGAAGTTCTCGGCCTGGTTGCTCAGGTCGTCCAGCGTGCCCTTGTCGTATGCATGCTCGATGAAACCAGGCACACCGACGAACGCCTGGCGCCCCATCGCCGAGGTACGCACTGCCTTGCCATCGGCGAAGAAATCGCCGGCATGCGCGCCAAGCAGGATGCTGTCGGTCCCATGCAGGGCGAGAAAGGTTCCGATCGACAGCTCATCCGCAGAGAACTCCGTATCGAAGGCAGTATCGCCATACAGCTCGCGCTGGGTGGCCAGCTGCGCGACCTGGCGGCCGACACCGCATTCGGCACGCACGGCACCGTTGTAGAACGCCTGCAGCGCCTTGCTGTTGCCCGCGCTGGGAACGAAACCGCGGCCAAGACTGTGCGTACGCTGCCAGCCTTGAGCGCGCGGGCCCTGCAGGCCGAAACCGATCCAGCCCATCTGCAGGCCGGAGAAGCGGAAGCGGGTGTTGGCCTGCAAGGCCGAGGCGGCGCGTTGCGTGGCCGCCCCCAGCTGGAACGCATAGGCGCAGATCGTGGCCGGATCGTCCAGCAACTGCTGCAGCAGCGCCTGGCGTGCAGCAGCGGACATGTGCGCCGGCCAGCGCACGTGCAGATCGCCTGCTGCCTGCGCCTCGGCCAGCGACGCACGGGTGCACACCGCGCCACCATGCACCTGCGGCTCCTTCAGCGCAGCCTCGTCGAAGCGCCAGCCCAGCCGCAGCAGCAGCCCCTGGGCGCAGTCGCCGGCTGTGGCCGCCACGCCCATCACAGGCGCGAGCAACAGGGCCGCGCCCATCAGCCAGCCGTGCACGTTCACCCTTGGTCCGTGCGGACCGGCGCGGGCTCAGGAACTGCTGCGGGTGGTGGCGGCGGTGGCGTGCCCGCAGCCTGTGGCAGGTACTGCTGCAGGCGCTGGAAGAAACGGCGATAGAAATCGGCGTCGGTAACCGTGCTGCTCGCCACTTTCACCAGCGAATCGTCATTGCTGCCGAACGGCAGTGATACCGAGCCCAGTGCACCGACGCCGACACTGGCGGACGTCGGGCTCTTCTTCAACGCATAACGGTCCTGCACGGCGCTTACGAACACCAACGCCTGATCGCCCCGGGGCGCACAGGAGATGCGCAGCACCAGCTGCTCATGGTCGTCTTCGCGCGGCTGGAAGTTCTTGTTGCCTTCCACCTGTGCGTCATCGGCACGGGCGATGGCGTACCCCTGGCTGAGCAGGGTGCGCCGCGCCGCTTCACAGGCATCGCCGGGGCGACCATCGACGGTACGCGAGAACGTGTCGCCGGAATCGAAGGATTCGCGCAGCAGCGTGCTGTCTGCGGCACGGCCACCACAGGCCGACAGGATCAGGGCGCTGCCAAGCGCCACAACAGCACTGGAAACGAGGGAGGACCGCATGGGTGCTCCTGCGAGGACGGTACCGGCAAGGGTAGCCCCGTTGCTGTGTGCGGCAGGTCGAAAGCACCCGCGTCAGGCGGCCCCGTTTGCAGCCGGTTCATGCACGAAAAAAGCAGAAGGCCGGCAATGCCGGCCCTCGGGTATCACATACCGTGTCCGGCTCAGTCCGCCCAGCGACCGGCGCCGGTCGACTGCGGCAGCACCTGTGCCGACAGCGGGCGGTCGTTGGCCAGCAGGTTCACCGCATCGGCCAGGATGGACGCCGACTCGCGCAGCAGCGGGTCCGGGCGCTTCTCGGCCGCCTTCTCGCGCGCGGCGTCCTTGACGATGTCGCGCTCGTTGCCCGTCAGGCCGTCATCGCTGCTGTCATCGGCCAGCGGGTCCAGGGCCAGGCCCAGCTCCTTGCGCTGCAGCTGGCGTTCCTTGCGCTGGGCATCCTGGCGCTCACGCTCGGCGCGGCGCGTGGCCTCGTTGAGCGAGATGTACTTCTTGGCCGCCTCGGTGCGGAACTGTTCCACGTCCTCGTTCCACCACTGGAACTCCTTGTCGGTGGCGATGCGTGCGTCGTGGCGGGTTTCCAGCTTCGGCAGCAGCGGCGCGAAGTTGCCGTATTGGGTGTGCGGCACGGCGGCGATGCGGGTCCACGGCAGGGCGTTGTCGTAGGTGCTCTCGCCGAACTCGGTGGCGTCGACACTGGCCGGGAAGGCCAGGTCGGGCACCACGCCCTTGTGCTGGGTGCTGCTGCCGCTGATGCGGAAGAACTGGGCGATGGTCAGCTTGACCTGGCCAAAGCGCTGGGTCTCGCCGCTCGGCCAACGGTCGAGGTCGACGATGTTCTGAACGGTGCCCTTGCCGAAGCTGGTTTCACCGATCACCAGGCCACGACCGTAGTCCTGGATGGCACCAGCAAAAATTTCCGAGGCCGAGGCCGAACCGCGGTTGATCAGCACCGCCAGCGGGCCATCCCACGCCACGCCCTGGTTGCGGTCGCTGTTGACGGTGACGCGGCCACCAGACTCGCGCACCTGCACCACCGGGCCCTGCTCGATGAACAGGCCGGTCAGTTCGATGGCTTCATCCAGCGAACCGCCGCCGTTGTTGCGCAGGTCCAGCACCACGCCGTCCAGCTTGTCGTTCTTGAAGCCGGCCAGCAGCTTGGCCACGTCGCGGGTGGCCGAGGCGTAGTCGGCCGCATTGCGGCGACGGCCTTCGAAGTCCTGGTAGAAGGTCGGCAGCTTGATCACGCCGATCCTGCGTGCCGGCTCGCCATTGGCGGCCGGGATGGTCATGGTCTCTCCCTTCGCGGCCTGTTCGGCCAGGCGCACCTTCTGGCGGGTCAGCACCAGGGTGTGGTGCTTGCCGTCGGCACCCTCGGCGGCCGGAATGAATTCCAGCTTCACCTGGGTATCCTTGGCACCGCGGATCTTGGCCACGACGTCGTCGATGCGCCAGCCGATCACGTCCTCGACCAGGCCGGACTTGCCCTGGCCGACGCCGACGATGCGGTCACCCGGCTTCAGCGTGCCATCCACTGCAGCCGGGCCACCGGCGATGATCTCGCGGATCACCACCATGTCGTCCTGCCGCTGCAGCTGCGCACCGATGCCTTCCAGCGAAAGCGACATCGCCTGGTTGAAGTTCTCGGCGGTGCGCGGGGTGAAGTAGTCGGTGTGCGGATCGACAGCGCTGGTGTAGGCGTTCATGAAGAACTGGAAGACATCCTCGCCCTTCAGCTCGTTGACCGACTTTTCAAGCGTGGCATAGCGCTTGTCCAGCGTCTTGCGGATGTCATCGGGCTTCTTGCCGGCCAGCTTAAGACGCAGCCAGTCATTCTTCACCGACTTGCGCCACAGCTCATCCAGCTCGGCGCTGCTGGCGGCCCACGGCACCTTCTTGCGGTCGTACTCGAAGCGCTCGTCGGTGGTGAAGTCCGGTTCCTGCTTGAGCAGCTTGCGCGCGTAGGCCACGCGCTCGCCGACGCGCTGCTTGTAGACCGCAAAGACCTGGAATGCCGGCTCCAGCTCGCCGCCGCGAATGGCCGAGGAAATGTTGGCTTCGAACGGCGCAAAGCGCGCCACGTCGGCCTGGGTGAAGTACTGCTTGCCGCCGTCAAGCGTCTCCAGGTAGCGCTTGAACACGTCCTTGGACGTGGCCTCGTCCAGCGCGCGCGGGCGGTAGGCATAACGGCTGTCGGACAGCAGGCCGTACACCAGCTTGGAGGTGGTCACCTGATCGGCGGTTACCGCAGCGGGCAATGCCGGCGAGTCGGCCTTGGCCGCCAGCGCCAGCGGCGCCACCAGCGCCAGGGCCATCAGGAATGCGGGGGCTTTGAATTTCATTGACGTGCTCGAAGGCGCCTTGCCAAGGGGGAGACTGCGGGGTGTTAAGACACCACGACAGTGCCGAAAGTTGCCGGGTTTGTCACCCGGCCGCGCTCGGTGGAAAACCAGCCTAGCCGGGCCGGTGTAGCAAATTGTGAATGCATGTAGAGCCGAGCCCATGCTCGGCTGGCCGGCAGCAAGCAGCCGAGCATGGGCT
>NZ_JAPTFO010000097.1:0-12520 GCF_030985515.1 Stenotrophomonas sp. Sm10 | reverse complement strand
CTGCACGGCCCACCCGCCCCGCCACCTCCATGAACCGCTTTCCGTGACCAACCAACCACCTCTCAGCCACGAGGGGCTCAGCCGTTGGCCGAATCCAGTAAAATCGCCGACATGAACGCCCCCACCTTCCCGTACGACACCGCGCGCCTGAGCGAACTGGCCCAGCTGCTGATCGACAACATCCGCGAACTGGCCCACGCCGGCTGGACCCCGGCCACCAGCAGCAACTTCTCCCACCGCCTGGACGACCGCCACGCGGCGATCACCGTCTCGGGCAAGGACAAGGGCCGCCTGATCGAGGATGACATCATGGTGGTGGACTTCGACGGCCAGGCCGTGGGCCGTCCGTTGCGCCCGTCCGCCGAGACCCTGCTGCACACCCAGCTGTACCGCCGCTTCCCGGAGGTCGGCTGCGTGCTGCATACGCATTCGCCGGTGCAGACCATCGCCTCGCGCCTGTATGCGCCGCAGGGCCACATCCGCCTGGAGGGTTACGAGCTGCTGAAGGCCTTCGCCGGCAACAGCACCCACGAGATGGCCATCGACGTGCCGGTGTTCGCCAATACCCAGGACATGAACGTGCTTTCGCAGCAGGTCGATGACCTGCTCGACCGGCAGAACCTGTGGGGCTACCTGATCGACGGCCATGGGCTGTACGCCTGGGGCCGCGATATGGCCGAAGCACGCCGCCACCTGGAAGCGTTCGAATTCCTGTTCCACTGCGAACTGGAACTGCGCAAGCTGCGCAGCTGAACCGGCGCGCAGGTGCAGATGCCGATCCGGAATCTGCGCCCCGCCCCCACCCTGCTACCCTGTCTTCCCCCGAGACGTTCAAGCTGCCGCCATGAGCCGACTGCGCATCTACGACGACACCCGCCCCGAATCGCCGCTGCTGGACACCCAGGACGGCGCGGTCATCGCTGCCGAACTGCAGAAGATCGGCGTCACCTTCGAGCGCTGGCAGGCCACCGCGCCAGTCGCGCCGGGCGCCAGCCAGGAGGAAGTGTTCGCCGCCTACCGTGCGGACATCGACCGCCTGGTCGCCGAGCGCGGCTTCAAGAGCGTGGACGTGGCCTCGATCGCCCCGGACAACCCGAACCGCGCCGAGCTGCGCAAGAAGTTCCTCGACGAGCACTTCCACAAGGAAGACGAGGTGCGCTTCTTCGTCGCCGGCTCCGGCCTGTTCACCCTGCACGTGGGTGACAAGGTCTATGAGATCGAGTGCGTGAAGGACGACCTGATCGCCGTGCCCGATGGCACCACCCACTGGTTCGACATGGGTGAGGAGCCGAGCTTCGTGGCGATCCGCTTCTTCACCGAGCCGGATGGCTGGGTCGGTCACTTCACCGGTACCGACATCGCGCAGAAATTCCCCCGTTACGTACCCACCCAGGCGTCCTGATCCATGCAGCCCCGCGTCATCCTGACCGACATCGAAGGCACCACCAGCAGCATCTCGTTCGTCAAGAACGTGCTGTTCCCCTATGCGCGCAAGGCGTTGCCCGCGTTTGTCGCCGAGCATGGCCAGCAGCCGGACGTCCGCCGCTGGCTGGATGCGGTCGCTGCCGAGATCGGCGGCGCCTGCCAGGACAGCCTGGTGGCCGAAACGCTGCAGGGCTGGATCGACCAGGACCGCAAGCACACCGCACTGAAGGCGCTGCAGGGCCTGATCTGGGATGAAGGCTACCGCCGCGGCGACTACACCGCGCACTTCTACCCGGAAGTAGCGCCGGTGCTGAAGGGCTGGCACGCTTCCGGCCTGCCGCTGTACGTGTACTCCTCCGGTTCGGTGTCGGCGCAGAAGCTGTTCTTCGGTTTCAGCGATGCCGGTGACCTCAGCCCGCTGGTGTCGGGCTGGTTCGATACCGAGATCGGCGGCAAGCGCGAGGCCGACAGCTACCGCCGCATCGTGCAGGCCATCGGCGTGCCCGCCGGCGAGATCCTGTTCCTGTCCGATGTGGTGGAAGAGCTGGATGCCGCCCGTGAAGCCGGCCTGCAGACGCGCCTGATCGACCGCCGCGACGACTACCCGATGCCGCGCACCGGCCAGGCCGCCAATGGCCACGAGCGGGTCGAGAACTTCCAGCAGATCCAACTGTAAAAAAGAAAGGTGTGCGGACCAACGATCCGCACCTACCCGGCTCCGCTTCTGGTAGTTGCCAACCTTGGTTGGCATACGGCCGATGTGTCAACCAAGGTTGACACCTACCAGAACATGGTTCACCTGCCCTCATCGATCGTTGAGGGTTTTCACCTTCAGCGCTTCGCGCAGGGTAACCAGATCCACCGGGCCGCGTACGGCGATATCGCGGGTTTCGCCCGGCAGCAAGTCCAGCAGGTTGTCTTCGACCTGCACATCCAACGCACCGAAATCAATCCACGCCGCGCGCACGTAAGCCGCGCTTTCCAGCCGTAGTCGATAGTGGTCGCCTTCGATGGACAACGTGGCCTTGAGCTTCTGCCGCGGCAACATCTGGTCCTTGGCTTCGACGAATCCGACCACCTGCCGCGCGCTCACCGCCCCGTTCTGCAGCAGCTCGAACACCGCCACCGTGCGCTTCGGGTCGGCACCGGCCAGCAGCTCGGCATCGCGGAAATCACCGATCGAGGTCACACCCGACGCCGCCAGCGTCGCCGCGTCCTCGCGACGGCGCAGCACCTTCCCCTCCACGTCCATCACCCGCAGCCGCCAACGTGCATCCAGCGCCGCACCGTCATTGATCAGGCGTACCCGCGTACTGCCCTCATCGCGCAGCGCCGCTACCGTGACCGGCGCGAAGAAGCGCCGCGCGGCGAAGTGCAGCGCCTTCCAGCGACCGAAGTAGTCCACGCTGGACCATGAAGCACCCGGCCAGACATCGTTGAGCTGCCAGTACAGCGAGCCCATCGTGTACGGCCGCGAAGCGCGATGGTGCAACGCGGCCAGCGCGATGCCATCGGCCTGCATCACCTGGCTGAGGTAGACAAAGTCCTCGAAGTCCTTCGGCGTGCCGTAGCCCAGTTCGATGTAGTGCAGCAGGCGGCTGTTGCCCTCGCCGGCCATGAATTTCTGGTGCGCGCGGATCACCGGGCTGTCGATGCGCTGCTCGGCGCGGGTGGCGATCTGGTCCACGGTGGCCACCGACGGCCATGCCTGCAGGCCGTACTCGGACATGAAGCGCGGCGTCTCGCGCAGGTAAGCCTGCACCGGCAGCGCCGGATTGCCCCAGACCTGCCAGTAGTGCTTGTCGCCACGGGTCGAGTCGTTCGCCTTTTCGTCCAGGTCGTTGCTGGGCGAGCTGGACCAGTACGGCACGCCCAGCCCCTCCTCCCCCACTACCTGACGCAGATCATTGCCGAACAGGTCGACATAGCCCTGCCAGACCTTCGCTGCAAACGCAGGGTCGGCTGCCTTCAGGTCGCGACCGTGGCCCCAGTCCTTCCAGGCGGTTTCTTCCTCGTTGTTGCCACACCACAGCACGATGCTGGGGTGATGGCGCAGCCGGCGCACATTGTCGCGTGCCTCGGCCACCACGCTGGCACGGAAGACCGGATCGTAGCCCGGCTGCATGCCACCACCGAACATGAAGTCCTGCCAGACCAGCAGGCCCAGTTCGTCGGCGATGTCGAAGAACGCATCGTCCTCGTAGTAGCCGCCACCCCAGTTGCGCAGCATGTTCATGTTGGCGTCGCGTGCGGCGGTCAGCACCTGGCGCAGGCGCGCGGCGTCGACCCGTGCGGGGAAGGCATCGAACGGAATGACGTTGGCGCCCTTGGCGAAGATCTCCACGCCGTTGATGACGAAAGCGAAGCCCTGCCCGCCCTTGCCGTCTTCCTCGCGGCGCAGTTCAACCGTGCGCAGGCCGATGCGCTGCTCGCGCACCAGATCCGGCGCGCCACCTTGGTCCAGGCGGGCCCGCACCGTGTAGCGGTCCTGCGCGCCGTGGCCGACTGGCCACCAGCGCCGCGGATCGGCCAGTTCAACCGGAACCTCGATGCTGTTCTGGCCGGGCTTCAGCAGCACCGTGCGCTGCACCTGGGCCACGTTGCGGCCCTGCGGATCCTGCACATCCACATTCACCACGGCCGAGCCCGCCGCCGCACCCTGCTCCACTCGCAGCAGCACGGCCAGCTTCGCCTGCTCCGCGCTCAATGCATCCGTGCGCACCGCAAGATCGGTCAGGCGGTGCGCGTCCCAAGCCTGCAGATCGATTCCGCGCCAGACGCCGGCGGTGACATAGCGCGGACCCCAGTCCCAGCCGAAGTGGTAGGCCGGCTTGCGCGCGAAGTTGCCGACCATCGCGTCCTTCGGCTCATCGCCATACGGCGACGGGTAGTTGCCAGCGATCTTGTGCGGCATTGCCTGCACGCCCGGCAGCAGGGTGCGGATCGGCGAACGGAACACGATCTGCAGTTCATTGTTGCTCGCACGGAGGCGGCCTTCGACCCGGGCACGCCACGTGCGGTGTGCGTTGTCCGCGCGCAGCAGCGGCTTTCCGTTGAGGCTGACTTCGGCGTAGGTATCCAGCCCATCGAAGCGCAGCTCGGCATTGGGCTTGGCCAGCGTCACCGCATCCACGTCAAAGCGTGCGCGGTACTCCCAGGCCGCCAGGCCGATCCACTGTAGTTCGGCCTCCGGCGCGCCAACGTACGGATTGCGGATCAGCGCGTGGGCCAGCAGGTCGGTGTGCACGCTGCCGGGCACCTGGGCCGCACGCCACTGCTGCAGACCGGGATGGGCCGCGCCCTGCGCGTCGCCGGGCAGCATGCGGAATTCCCACTGTGCCTGTAGTGGCGCCGCAGTTGCCGGGAAGGCGGAGGCTGCAACCAGCAGCAGGAGCAGGCGGACAACGAGGGGAAGGCGATGCACGGGATGCTCCTGTTTTTCCGCCGGGCATGGCCCGGCGCTACCAATTCAACACGCCACGGTAGCGCCGGACCACGTCCGGCGAGCGCGCAGCGCGGCAGACCTCAACGCACCACGTTCAGCACTTCGTAGCACGCGCCCATGGTGTGGTAATCCACCTTGCCGGCCGGGCTCTTCTCGTCGCTGTACTTGCGGTTGTCGGCATCGAGGATGCGGAACCAGGCGCCGTACCGTTGATCGACGAAGTGTTCCCACGAATACGCCCAGATACGCTGGTACCACTGCCAATAGCGGTCATCGCCGGTACGCTTGGCCATCAGTGCGGCGGTCGCCAGCGTCTCCGCCTGCACCCAGAAATACTTGTCGTCGTCGCAGACGAAACTGTCGCCACCGATCGGGGCGCCATCCATGCCCGGCTGCCGGCGCGATTCCGGCGCGAAACCGTAGTACAGGCCACCCCGCGCCTCGTCCCAGCTGCGCGCCACGGCCACGTCGAACAGGTGCTGCGCGGTCGGCACCAGCCAATCGGCCTGCACATGGCGGTCCAGGATCAACAGCAGCTTGGCCCATTCGGTCTGGTGGCCCGGCTGGAAGCCCCACGGGCGGAACAGGTGCTTGGGGTCATCCAGGTTGTAATCCCAGTCGATCTCCCAGTTGGAATCGTAGTGCTCCCACACCAGGCCACCGGCCTTGGCGGCCTGGCGGCGGGTCATGTTGTCGGCCAGCTGCAGCGCGCGCTCCACATAGCGCTGTTCGCCGCTGGCCTCGAAGGCGGCCAGCATCGCCTCGCACATGTGCATGTTGGCGTTCTGGCCACGGTAGCCGGTGAAATTCCACTGCCCATCGGCTTCGTCCTTGTAGAGGCCGAGCTGCGGCTCCCAGAAACGCGCTTCCAGCAGCTGCCAGGTCTCGTCCATCCATGCGCGGGCCTGTTCGAGACCGGCCTTCAGTGCGCAGCTGTAGGCCAACAGCACGAACGCCACGCCATAGCAGTGGTTCATGTCGTCCTCGACCTTGCCATCGCGCAGGGTCCAGGCGTAGCCACCGGTGGCCGGATTGCGATGCACCTCGCGCAGATAGCGCACGCCATGCTCGACTGCGTCGCGGTATTCGGCGTTGCCGAACTCGCGGTATGCCATCGCGTAGTTGAAGACGAAACGGGTGCTGCTCACCAGGTGGCGGTGGCTGGCATCGTAGATGCTGCCGTCATCACGGAAGTAGTGGAAGAAGCCGCCGTTCGGATCGATGCAGCGCGGGTGGTAGAACGCCATCGTGTCGGCGATATGCGCACGCAGGAACGCGGGTGAACGGAAATCGGGGGAGGTGCTCATGCGGTAATGTACTGGGCCTGCAGCAGCTGCTGCACTTCATCGAGCGAGGGCATCGCGGCGAACGCGCCCTTGCGGGTAACAGCCAGAGCGCCGACCGCGGCACCGAATCGCAGCGTGGCGGTGATCGCCTCCGGGTCCTGGCAGAATGCTGCAAAGCCTGCACCGGCCCCGCCACGCTCCAGCAGCCCAACCAGCACGCCACCGACGAAGGCATCGCCAGCAGCCGTGGTGTCGACCGTGGCCACGCGGAAACTGGTGACCGTGCCGTGGTTGTCGCGGGTGTACCAGTGCAGCGTGGCCGCACCGTCGGTGACGATGACCCAGCGCGCCTGCGCGGCCAGCAGGCGCCGCAGCACCGTCGCCTCGCCGTCACTGCCCAGCGGCGCGGCCAGGTAGTCCAGCTCCTCGCGCGACAGCTTGACCAGGTCGGCACGTTCCAGCGCCTGCCACAGGCGCGGCGTCGGGTCCTCGTTGGCCGGCCACAGCGCCGGGCGCAGATTGAGGTCCAGGCTGACCACCGCACCGGCGTCACGGGCGCGCTCCATGCCGGCGAAGGTCGCCTCGGCAATGGCCGGCTCGGTCAGGCTGTTGGAGCAGACATGGAAGCACTGCGCGCTGTCGAAGCACGCGGCCTGGAAGTCGCTGTCACGGAACAGCAGGTCGGCCGCCGGTGGGCGGTAGAAACTGAAGCTGCGCTCGCCGCTGGCATCCAGCGCGACGAAGGCCAGCGCGGTCTTTGCCGCATCGGTACGCACGATGTAATCCGTGCCCACGCCGTGCTCGGCCAGGCTGTCCGCCAGGAAGTCACCGAACATGTCTCGGCCCAGCATGCCGACGAACTGGGTCTTCGCCCCCAGTCGCGCTGCCGCCACCGCAACGTTGGCCGGCGCACCGCCGGCGTACTGAAGGAATGCGCGCGGGGTGTCGGCCGAGGCCGGCGGCTGCGCTAGTAGATCGATCAAAATTTCGCCGAAGCAGACAATGGCACCCATTCCGGACTCAGCCTCCCTGCGTTGCGGAAGCCGGCGTACGTGCGCCGACCAGTCCGTAGAAAATGATGTAGCCGTAGCACAGCAGCGGCAGGATGAAGCTGGCCTGCACACCGATGTGGTCGGCCAGCACGCCCTGCAGGTACGGCACCACGGCACCGCCGACGATGGCCATGATCAGCAGGCTGGAGCCCTTGTTGGTCAGCGGCCCCAGGCGCTCGATGCTCAGCGCGAAGATGGTCGGGAACATGATCGAGTTGAACAGGCCGATCGCCACCACCGAGTACAGCGCGATGCTGCCAGAGGTCAGCATGGTCGTAACCAGCAGGGCCACGTTGACCAGCGCGAAGATCGCCAGCAGGCGGCTGGGCGAGAAGCGCGCCAGCAGCGCCGAGCCGGCGAAGCGGCCAATCATCGCCATCGTCCAGTAGGCCGACACGTAATGGGTGGCCTCCTGTTCGCTGAAGCCGCCGATGTTGGGCATCGACAGGTAATTGACCAGGAAGCTGCCGATCGACACTTCGGCACCGACGTAGAAGAAGATGCCCAGCACGCCCAGCAGCAGGTGGCGCTTGCGCAGTGCATCCAGGTAGCTGTGGTGGTGACCCTGGTCAGCCTGCTCGGTGGCGTCGCTCAACGCCGGCAGGCGGAACAGGAACACGAACAGCGCCAGCAGTACCAGCGCCACCGCCAGGCCCACGTATGGACCCTGCACGGCCTGCGCCTCGGCGGCACGGTAGGCCAGCTGCTCGGCGGCCGGCAGCGCCGCGATGTCATCGGCACTCTTCACCGTGTTGGACAGGATCAACATGCCGCCAAAGATCGGGGCGATGGCCGTGCCCAGCGAGTTCAACGCCTGCGCCAGGGTCAGGCGGCTTGAGCTGGTCTGCTCCGGTCCCAGCAGTGCGACGTACGGGTTGGCGGCGACCTGCAGCACCGTGATGCCGGTCGCCAGCACGAACAGTGCACCGAGGAAGGCGCCGTAGACGCGCAGCTCGGCCGCGGGCCAGAAACCCAGTGCGCCGATACCGGCGATCAGCAGGCCGGCCACGATGCCCTTCTTGTAGCCCAGCGCCGCCACCAGGCGTCCGGCCGGCAGCGACATCAGGAAATAGGTGCCGAAGAAGGTGAACTGCACCAGCATCGCCTTGGCGTAGTTCAGCTCGAACACCGCCTTCAGGTGCGGGATCAGGATGTCATTGAGGCAGGTCAGGAAGCCCCACATGAAGAAGATCGTGGTGACCACGGCCAGCGCCTTGCCGTTGGTGACGGCGGGTGCGTTGCCCGAAGAACCCGATGGACGGGGCGTTGCGGAGATCGGCATGCGGTACGCGCCTCGATGCGCGGAAGGTCGTTGTTGCGTGGAAGGGGTATGCGGAAGGAATCAGTTCGGTCGTGCGGCACTGCTTTCGCGGATGCGCAACTGCACCGGCGCGACCGTGCGCCGAGGCGGCGCGTCGGGTTCGTCCAGCCGCTGCAGCAGCAGCGCCGCAGCCTGGCGGCCACGCTCGCGCGGGTCGGCGGTGAGCGTGGTCAACGGCGGTACGGCCACCGCCGCCTCGGAAATATCATCGAAACCGGTAACGGCAAAATCGCCGCCCGGACGGATGCCGCGCGAATTCAGGCCCAGCATCAGGCCCAGCGCGACGGTGTCGTTGTAGCAGACGGCCGCACTCGGGCGATGGCCATCGGCAAACAGCTCATCGGTGCGCGCCGCGGCCTCCAGGCGGTTCGGTGCCGATTCGATCATCCAGCCCGGCGGCAGCGACAGCCCGGCCTCGGCCAGCGCCTGCTGGAAACCGGCGCGGCGCTGATGACAGGAGCTGGATGCCGCGTGGCCGCCGAAGAAGGCGATCTGGCGATGGCCGCGCTCGATCAGGTGGCGCGTGGCGAGATAGGCGCCGTGCTGGTTGTCGAGGGTGAGGAAATCCCAGTCAGCCCCTTCAAGCTCGCGGTTGAACAGCAGCACGTTGGCATTGGCACCCAGCGCCTGCCGCAGCAGCGTGGTATCACTGCCCTCGGCCGGCGACAGGATCAGGCCGGCCGGGGTGTGCTCCATCAGCGTGGACAGCACCGCCTGCTGGCGCTCCGGCGATTCGCCGGTGCTGCCCAGCAGGGTCACATAACCACGCCCGCCCAGCGCCTCATCCACACCGGATGCGAATTCGGCGAAGAACGGGTTGGACAGATCGTTGATCACCAGCGCGATGCTTGATGACGTGCGCCGGCGCAGGTTGGCCGCCGCGCGGTTGTAGACATAACGCTGGCGGCGCAGTTCGGCCTCGACCTTGGCGCGGGTATCGACGTTGACCAGTGGGCTGCCGCGCAGCACCAGCGACACCGTTGCCCGTGACACGCCGATGGCACGCGCGATGTCGGTCACCGTCACCGCCTTGCCGGCGCGTTTGCTGGGACTGCTGCCGTTGTCGTTCATCGTCTTCCCGGACTCCGCTGGATGCTCAAGCCTAATGGATCAGGGACCTGTCGTGCCGTGCCGTTCGCTGGGTCACCGCGAACGGCACAGTCCGTCTCAGCGCAGCTGGCTACCCGGTGCCGCGCACCAGGATACCGGCAGGTCCTTCACCGCCGTGCCCCAGCCCTGCTCCGGCGCCTTCGCGTCGAGCGCGAACTGCAGGCGCGGGCCCTGCTGCAGCTGGTTCCAGTCCAGCCAAACCGGCGCATGCGGCTGGCCATCGACCTGCACGCCCTGCACATACTGCAGACGGCGGCCATCGGCACCCGGCGCGTCGATGCGCAGCGTGCGGCCATTGCCCATGTCCACTTCCACCTTGCTGAAGCGCGGCGTGTGCAGCAGGAACTGGCCACTGCCCGGCACCGCCGGGTACACGCCGATGGCGCTGAACAGGTACCAGGCCGACATCGTGCCGAGGTCATCGTTGCCGGTCACGCCGTTGGGGGCATTGGTGAACAGCTGCTGCGCCGCACGCACCACGGCGGCGGTCTTCCACGGCTGGCCGATCAGCGTGTACAGCCACGGCGCGTGCAGGTCCGGCTCGTTGTTCGGGTTGTAGCGGAACTGGTTGTAATAGCTGTACGGCCCGACCACCCACGCCTTGCGGGCGGCATTGAGCGGGTCGGCCTGCAGCGCGTCCATCGCGAAGAACGCATCGAGGCGGCGGCCGGCCTGT
Organism: Stenotrophomonas sp. Sm10; assembly: GCF_030985515.1. NCBI lineage: Bacteria > Pseudomonadati > Pseudomonadota > Gammaproteobacteria > Lysobacterales > Lysobacteraceae > Stenotrophomonas > Stenotrophomonas sp. Sm10. The sequence continues at coordinate 2,205 of NZ_JAPTFO010000097.1, read as the reverse complement.
TCGCGGCCGTCCATGGCTTCGACCAGGCCCGGCACGTCCTGCTGCGCCAGCCACTGGTACTGCCAGGCCGTGCCTTCATGGAAACCGTGATGCGAGCGCGGGCTGTAGTGGCCATCGGCCGGGGTGTACCACTGGCCATCCTCGGTGCGCGGGCGGGGGAAACCGGTGAAGCCGGTCTCGGCGTCACGCACCTGCGGGTCCCACACCTTGCGCCAGTTGCGGCCGCGCTCACGCAGCGTCGCCGCGTCCTGCGCATGGCCGAGGCCATCGGCCATCTGCGAAAGCGCACAGTCGGCCAGCGCGTATTCCAGCGTCGCCGAACCGCCGTGATGCGGATCGACGTCCATGCCCTTCGACGGGAACGCGCGGTCGTAGACCACGTAGCCCTTGTCCAGATAGGTCGGGTTGCCGGAGCGGCCAGCCATGCGCGAGTTCAGCGGCGGCGTGCCGAACGCGTTGCGGCGCAGCGCATCCCAGGCCTGCGATTCACGGCCCTTGAGCGCGCCGAAGCGCCACAGATCGACCATGAACGGCGTAACCGGATCGCCGGTCATGATGTTGGTCTCGAAATTGGCATAGCCCCAGCGCGGCAGCCAACCGCCCTGCTCGTCGATCGCCAGCAGGGTACGGCCGATGTCACGCGCCACGTCCGGGCGGGTCAGTGCCAGCCACTGGTTCTGCGCGCGGTAGGTATCCCACAGCGAGAAGTACTCGTAGTAGGTCCAGCCGTCGGCACGGTGGATGCCATCGTCATAGCCACGGTAGCGGCCGTCGGCGTCGTTGCCGGTCATCGGCTGGAGCAGCGCGTGGTAGACCGCGCTGTAGAACACCGCGCGGTCGTCGGCGTTGCCGCCCTGCACACGCACCCGGCCCAGCTGCTCACGCCACGACTGCTGGGACAACGCACGCATGCGGTCGAAACCGAGCAGCGCTCCACCCTGCATGCCATCTGCGCGCAGATTGATGCGCGCGCCGTCGGCATCCACGTGCGAGATTGCGCTGACCGCCGTCACCGACTGGCCCTTGGCCAGGTCGAAGGTCAGCCAGGCACCGTTCGGCTTCTGCTCGCCTTCCATGCTGTGCCGCGCACCCGGCAGGCCACCGCCCTCGCCCCAGGTGCCATGCGCCTTGAACGGACGGTCGAACTCGATGCGGAACCAGGTGGTGTACTGATGACCGCCACAGAAGCTCTTGGTCACCAGCTTGCCCTCGACTACACGGTCGCCGACCACATCGACCACGCTGCCGATCACTGAATGGCGTTCGTTGGCCTGGCCGACATTGACGAGGACGTGGCCATCGCCGCTGCGCTGGCTGAAGGTGTAGCGCTCGGCTGCGGCACGGGTGCGCGCGGTCGCCTCGGCATCGATGCCGCCGTAGCTGGTCAGGCGCACCTTGTAGTAGCCAGCCTGGCCGATCTCGCCGTCATGGGTGTAGTTCGAGGCATACGTCTTGTGGTCGAATTTCTTGGGGTTTCCGGTATCGAAATCGCCGCCCGGGCCGATCGAGCCGGTCACCGGCAGCACCGACACCTGGCCGCCCTGTTCCCAGCAGCCGGCACCGGAGATGAAGGAGTGGCCAAAGCCACGGATCTTCTCGTCGTCATAGCGCCAACCCGAATAGTGGCTGCCGATCGGGCTGACCTGGATCAGGCCGAACGGCGCCGACGCGCCCGGGAACGTATTGCCGTCGTCCTTGCTGCCGATGAATGTATTGACCTCCCGCTCCAGCGCTGCCGGCGCGGCCTGCAACAGCATCGGCATGGCCGAAAGTGCCAACAGGCAGGCCAGGCGCGCCAGCGGGCGCGAGGTCGATGGGACGGCGGGAGCGGACGGCACTGGGCGCATGTCGGGTTCCTGTAGTCGATGACGCGGAGGCAGACGGCCGGGGTCGTTCGGCACCGTTCCGCTGAGTCCCGCCGTGACCGGCAGAGAGCTCCCCCTGGAATGACGCCCGACCCGCGCGGTCGTGAATTTAGATCGATTCAAGTAGAGCATGCAGGTTCAGCCGAATGCATTCTGCGGCGCAGCATGAGGGGGTGTTCGGCAGGGCTGCGCCCTGCACCGCTCCTCGCTGGAGCAACAGCAACAGCAACAGCAACAGCAGAAGCTGGTTTCCTGTGGGGAGTCGGGGTGGGTCCGGTTGCGGGGGACGCTGCAAGTACGTCCATGTAAGCTCGGTCGCCGCATCCATGCGGCTCACGCC
>NZ_JAPTFO010000096.1:0-12780 GCF_030985515.1 Stenotrophomonas sp. Sm10 | reverse complement strand
GGATGGCGGGGGTGTGAGCCGCATGGATGCGGCGACCAAGCCTCCATGGACGGATTCACGGCGTCCCCCGCCATCCGCCCCACCCCGCCAACCCGCAGCAATCCTGCCGTTGCTGTTGCTGTTGCTGTTGCTGTTGCTGTCGCCTCTGCAGGTGCAGGGCTGCAAGCCCTGCCAGAACACCTACGTCACCCAGCCTGCAATCACCAGCAACGCGAGGATCGCCAGCCACAGCAGCAGCATCCGCCACACCAGGCTCATCGCATCACGCAGGTCCGGCAGCCGCTGCCACACCGGCAACAGCCCGGCCTCGGTGTAATCGTGCGCATCTTCGCGCAGCTCGGCGTTGACGCTGGCCCGCGCCACCGCGCCCAGGAACCCGATGGTGCCGGCCAGCCGCTCGCCATGCGCCTGGCGCCACGCCTTCCACGCCGTATCGAAGTTGCCCACCAGCGCCATCGAAAACGCCATCAGCTGCGCCACCGGCCACTCGATCCAGCCCAGCAGGCGCTGCGCCAGCGCCAGCGGCTCCACCGGCACGCGGGCACGCATCGGGCTTTCCGCCATCAGCGCCAGCAGCCGGTACCCCAGCGCACCGGCCGGGCCCAGCAGCAGGAACCAGAACAGCACCGCGAACCAGCGCCGCAGCGCGTTGAGCACGGTGGCCTCGACCAGCGACGGCACGTCTTCGCGCAGGCTGCCACCGGCCGCCTGCAGGTTGCGCACGGCGGCCTGACGCGTTGCGGCGTCGTCCGCATCGATGATCGCTTCGATATCACGATCCAGATCACGCGGCCCCCAGCACCAGGCCAGCACAGCAACGCCCAGCATCAGCGACGGCAGCCCGAACAGCACCCCGCGCAGCAGCCATGCCAGCAGCGCCATCAGCAGCAGCGGCGGCAGCAGTGCCAATGCAACACCGGCCGGTCCCTGCCACGCCTTTCCGCCATGCGCGTCCAGCCAGCCCAGCCAGCGCCGGAAGCCGTCGAAACGGCGCAGCGAGGCGGCAGCGGCCGGGGCAACATGGCCCAGGGCCAGTGCCACCAGCACGGCGGCCAGAGTGGTGAACATGGCAGGTCTCCCTACGAAACGGAACGCTCGGCGCCGTTACCTTACCTGTCGCAGCGGCGCCCCTCAGCGGTGAACCGGACTGTAACCCGGGCCGTGTTCAGGTGGCGGCAATACAGCGGCCACAACCGGCCCGGCCGCAGGCCGGTTCAGCCCTGCTGCTCGCGGTACCAGTGTTCGATCAGGCCGCGCGAAATCGAGATCGGCGGCGACAGGCGGATGCCCTGGCCATCGTCGTCCACATCGCGTGCCAATGCTGCGCCAACCTCATCGGCAGTGAACCAGCGCGCGTCTTCCAGTTCGCCATCCACAGTTGGCAGGTCATCCTGCGCCTGTGCACGGAAACCGATCATCAGCGCGCCGGGGAACGGCCACGGCTGCGAACCGAGGTACTGGCAGGCGGTGACCCGCACCTTGCTCTCCTCGTGCACTTCACGCACCACGGTCTGCTCGAACGTCTCGCCGGGTTCGACGAAGCCGGCCAGCACCGAGTAACGACGCGGGGCCCAGTTCGACTGCCGGCCCAGCAGCAGCCGGCCCTGGTTCTCCACGGCGACGATCACGGCGGGATCGACACGCGGGTAGTGCTCGGTGGAACACTGCGCGCAACGGCCGACGAAGCCGCCTCGGGCAAACGCCACGGCGCCGCCGCACACACCGCAGAAGCGGGTGCGCGAGTGCCAGTAGGACATGCCGCGGGCATAGCTGAAGGCGGTCGCATCGGCCATCGACCACAGCAGCGCGGCCTGGCGCAGGTCGAGGCGACGTGGTGCGGTGACGGTGACGCTGGCGGCTTCAACCGAGAACCATGCTTGTTCCCCGCGCAGGCCGAGGAAGATCGCGGAGCCGGGACCACCCCCGATGTCGGCGCCGGTCAGCGCCAGCGGCTGGTCGTCATCGCCGGTAAAGGCGCTGCCGTCCTGATCGAGCACGAGAATGCGCGCGCCCGGCCACAGGCGCGCCAGTGCATCGGCATCGTCGCGCAGGGCATCGGCGCGCTCCAGCGGTTCGCCAACGAAGGCGAAACCGGAAAGCGGCGAAGAAGTATTGGGCATCCGGCAAGCGTGCCGCCAATCGATGCGGGTGGCAAGGTCGGCGCTGTGCGCAATCTGCTGTTGTGTGCATGGAGGCACAGAGCATCCACGCACGGCGTGGATCTACTGATCCGCTCTGGCGGGTGCCAACCGTGGTTGGCACATCCTGGCCACAGGGCTCTTACATGCTGAAACTGCTGCCGCAGCCGCAGGTGGTCTTTGCGTTCGGGTTGCGGATCACGAACTGGGCACCGGTCAGGCTCTCGGTGTAGTCCACCTCGGCGCCCATCAGGTACTGCAGGCTCAACGGGTCGACCAGCAGGGTCACCCCGCTGGTCTGTACCGCCAGGTCATCCTCGGCACGGTTCTCGTCGAACTCGAACCCGTACTGGAAGCCCGAACAGCCGCCGCCCTCGATGTAAACACGCAGGGCCAGGTCGGGGTTGCCCTCTTCCTGGATCAGGGACTTGACCTTGGCGGCCGCCGACTCGGTGAAGTTCAGCGGGCGCTCCAGCGATTGGTAATCGGGCGCGGCAACCGGAGTGGCGCCGGGCAGGGAGACTAGCGTGCTCATGATGCCAGCATGGGGGTGCCGGGGATGGCTTTCAAGCCATCGCCTCGGCCAGCTTGCGGCGTGCAGCAGTGTCGCCCTTGCCGCCATTGGCCTCATCGCCTTCCGGCGCCGGCAGGGCCGCCATCGGGGCGCTGGCATGGATCAGGCGGCCGTTCAGCTGGGCGCCCGCATTCATCTCCACCACCTGGTAATGGACGTTGCCATTGACCCGTGCGCTCGGGGTCAGTTCGACCTTCTCGGTGGCGTGTACATCGCCGTCCAGGCGGCCGCTGATGACCACCACCTGCGCGCGGATCTCGCCCTCGATCACGCCATGCTCGGCGACCGTCAGGGTCGCGCCACTGGCGCCTTCGGCGGCGATCACCTTGCCATGGATGCGGCCTTCCACGTACAGGCCACCACTGAATTCCACATCACCGCGGATCACCACCTGGTTGCCGATCAGGGCATCCACCACCAGCTGGCCTTCACGGTTGGATTTGCTGCTTCCGAACATCTGCCTACTCCCCTTTGGCGGCCGGCGCACCGGCCTGTTTCCAGTCGAATACCTGGGTGGTACCCCCCGTACCACTCCCCAATGTCACCCGCACGCGTTGCGGGGTGAAGTCAGCCGGCAGCATCACGCTGCCGGTGAGCTGCTGGAAGTACCGGAACGAGTAATCCTGTCCCGGTACCTTGCTGCGCTGGTGCAGATCATCCCAGCTGATCGTGGCCAGCTTGCCGTTCCTGACGCCTTCCACGGTGAAGCGCATCTGCCCCTGGCTGATGGCGCCGCGGTTGAGGTTCTGGGTCAGCACGGCGGTGTACTGCCAGGTGCCGGCCGCTTCCGGGCTGAACTCGATCGAATGGGTGTTCAGGCCCTTGCGCTGGCTGGTCGAACCCACCAGGCGCTCATAGAAGGCAACGTCGGCACGCAGGCCGGCGATTTCCTCATCGCGCTCGGCCAGCGAGGACTGCACCTCGGTGTTGGCAGCGCGGCTGATGCGGTCGGAGGCTTCCAGCGTGGCCTGCTTCTGGCGCAGTTCGGTCAGCTGCGCCTGCAGCGTCTCGGCACGCTTCTCGGCGGCCTGCAGGCGCTGGCCCTGGGCATCGCGCGGGGTGGCCATCCAGCAGCCACCGAGCACGGCCAGCACCAGGCTGAGCAGCCAGATGCCGCCGATCACCAGCAGGCGGCGACGGTCGGCAGGCGGTTGCGGCGCGCCGGGCAGGCGGACCTGCACGCGCATGGGAGGACGGTTGGTCATGGGTGGTTTCCGGGGTATCGCAAGGGCGACACCGGTACGGCCCCTGTGGCAAACGACGGGCTAGTGTATGACAGGACGGGTGGGTTTCCTGCGCAGCAGCGAGCCACGGTCTGTGGCGTTCAGGCATGCCATCGTCGATAGTGTGGTCCCCTGCACAGTTCCGTCGCCGGAGCATCGCCATGACCGAAGCCCACCTGTTCGTGATCGGCATCCTGCTGGCCTGGCTGGCCGGCATCCGCGTCTACCTCACCGTGTTCGGTGTCGGCCTGGCCGGCCTGCTCGGCTGGGTCGACCTGCCACCGGCCCTGCAGGCTACTGAATCGTGGTGGGTGCTGGGCACTTCGGCGGCGCTGGCGGTGACCGAATTCTTCGCCGACAAGATTCCCGGCGTGGACTCGGCGTGGGACCTGGTGCAGACCCTGGCACGTGTACCCGCAGGTGCCTTCCTTGCCGCAGCCACGCTGTCGCCGGATGGGCAGCTGGGTACCGGCGCACTTGCTGCCGGTGCCGGTGTCGCGCTGGCCAGCCATGGCCTGAAAGCCGGCACCCGTGCCCTGCTCAATACCTCGCCCGAGCCTGCCAGCAACTGGGTGGCCTCCGCCGCCGAGGACACCGTGGTGGTCGGGGGCCTGGCCCTGGCCCTGGCACACCCGTGGATCGCGCTGATCGTGGTGCTGGCCTGCAGCCTGGCGGGCGCGCTGCTGGTGTGGCTGGTCTGGCGCACCTTGTGGAAGGGCGTGCGCTGGCTGGCACGCAGTGCGTCGCCGGACGGTCCGCGCCAGCCGGGTACCGGTTGAACCTCGGGCTTGTCGCATAATGGACGCGAACACCAGGAGCACCGATGGCCGCAAACGAATCCCCCGCGGGCGCCCGCCCGGGACGCGCTGAATCCCCTCCGGCCGATCATTGGCAACGCTGGGCCGCGGAGCCGGCGAGCGCGGTCGCCGCAGTACCCGCAGTGGTTCCGCCGCTGGCCAGCTGCGACATGCCCGCATCGATCGGCAGCGCGCCACCGCCTCTGCCGGGCCCGGCCTTCCTGGCCGAGGCTGGCAACAACGACCAGGCGCCGTTGGCCTCCGATTCGCCCTACCGCGTGCTGATCGTCGAGGACGACCGCGCCCAGGCCCTGTTCGCGCAGAGCGTGCTGCACGGCGCCGGCATGCAGGCAATCGTGCACAGCGACGCCGACGGCGCGCTGCAGGCGATCAAGGAACACCGTCCCGACCTGATCCTGATGGATCTGCACCTGCCCGGACTGGATGGCATGCGGCTGACCGCACTGATCCGCCAGCAGCCCGGCCTGCAGCTGCTGCCGATCGTGTTCCTCAGCGGCGATCCGGATCCAGAGCGCCAGTTCGAAGTGCTCGACAGCGGCGCCGACGATTACCTGAGCAAGCCGATCCGCCCGCGCCACCTGATCGCCGCCGTGGCCAACCGCATCCGCCGCGCACGTGCGCAGGCCGCGACCCTGCCCGGTGCCAGCGGCGTACCGGCCACCAGCAATCCGGAAACCGGCCTGCCGACGCGCCATCACGTGCTGCAGCAGCTCAACACCGCACTCGCCCACCGCGACCGGGGCGGTGTGTTCTTCATCGAAGTGGCCAGCGCGCTGGGGCTGCGCGAACGCTATGGTTATGCCGCCTTCGAGCGCCTGATGGTACAGGCCGGGCAGCGCCTGGCCGAGGCCGGCCATCCACACCTGCTGGCACGCCTGAACGACAACAGTTTCCTGCTGCTGGCCCGCAACGCCGACGAAGATGCCCTGGAAGGCATCGCCGCTTCCCTGCGCGAGCAGCTGTCGGCGCGTGCCTTCGTGATCCGCGACGACGAATCGGTGCACCTGCGCGGCGTGGTGGGTTATGCGCCGCTGTCGCCGGGCTTCGACGATGCCAACGCTGCACTGGAAGCGATCGAGCGCACCACCCTGCAGGCACGCCTGCTCAGCGCCGGTGTGGCGGGCCATGTGCACCGCCACGCCGTCACCGAACAGGAGCACCTGGCACTGCTGGAAGGCCAGCTGGAGCTGGCCTATCAGCCGATCGTCGCCGTCGCCGGTGGCAACACCGCGCAGTACCAGCTGCTGCTGCGCCTGCGCCAGGCCGATGGCACGGTGCTGGCGGCCGGCCAGGTTATTCCGGCCGCCGAAGCGGCAGGCCGTATCGCCGACCTCGACCAGCAGGTGATGGACCACGCGCTGGGCCTGCTGGATCTCTACCGGCACGCCACGCCGCCGCTGAACCTGTTCGTCTCGCAGTCGCTGCGCACCCTGCAGCGCGACGCCTTCGCCGACTGGCTGCTGGAATCGCTGCAGCAGCGTGACCTGCCGGGCAGTGCGCTGGTGATCGACGTGCGCCTCCCCGACGCACTGATCCACACCGTGCCGCTGCAACAGTTCTGCCAGCGCATGGCCGGCGCCGGGGTGCGCTTCTGCCTGAGCCAGTTCGAGCCCAGCGGCGAAGCCGACGCCCTGCTGACCCAGCTGCCGCTGTCGTTCGTGCGCATGGCCGCGCGCTTCTCCAGCAGCCATGCCAACCCGGCCACGCGCGAGGAACTGCGCAAGGCGATCGAACAGGCACATGCGGCCGGGCTGCAGATCATCGGGCAGCAGATCGAGGACCCACAGGCCGCCGCGGCGATGTGGGTCGGCGGCGTCGATTACATCCAGGGCAACATGGTGCAGTCGGCCGGCAGCGACCTGAACTTCGACTTCCACAACGCGGTGCTCTGACGTGCCGCTGTGGGGCGTGCTGCTGGTTGCCCTTGCCGCGGCCGCCGTGGCGCTGCTGTTGGGCCTGCGCCTGCGCGCACGCAGCCGTGCACTGGCCCGGCTGCAACGCGCACACGATGCGCTCGCCGCCGAACGCGACCAGCTGCGCCGTACCACCGAACGCCAGGGCCAGCTGGAACAGCAGCTGCTGCAGGCCAAGCAGGCCGCCGAAGCAGCGGTGCTGGCCAAGGGCGAGTTCCTGGCCACCATGAGCCACGAGATCCGCACCCCGCTCAACGGCATCCTGCCGATGCTGGAGCTGATCGCGCACGGGCCGCTGGGCGAGGACCAGCGGCAGATGCTGGCCACCGCTTCGGCCAGTTCACAGCAGCTGCTGCGCATCGTCGATGACATCCTCGACTACTCACGGCTGGAAGCACAGGCGCTGGAACTGGAAATCACCAGCTTCAACCTGCGCGATCTGCTGGATGGCGTGGTGCAGCTGATGCAGCGCGCCGCCGACGCCAAGGGCCTGTCCCTGACCCTGCAGCTTGACCCGTCGGTGCGCCTGCCGGTGCGCGGCGACCCGGTACGCCTGCGCCAGGTGCTGAGCAATCTTCTGGCCAATGCCATCAAGTTCACCGCGCGCGGCCAGGTACAGCTGCGCGTGCAGCGGCTGGGCGAAGGCGCGGCCCAGCACCAGCTGCGCTTCGAGATCATCGACACCGGCATCGGCATCGATGAGGCACTGCAGGCACGCCTGTTCCAGTCCTTCAGCCAGGCCGATGCCTCGACCACGCGCATCTACGGCGGCACCGGCCTGGGCCTGGCCATCTGCAGGCGCATCATCGACCTGATGCACGGGCAGATCGGCGTGCAGTCCACGCCCGGCCAGGGTGCTACGTTCTGGTTCGAGATTCCGCTGCTGAAGGTGCCCGGCGACCTGCCGGCGATGGCCCGCGCGCCGACAGCGCTGCTGCTGTTCAGTGCCGATGCAATGCTGCAGAAACGCATCGAGCGCATCGCCGCCCACCATGGGCTGCAGGTGCAGATGCTGAGCCAGCTGGACGCCGTGGTCGAACAGCTGCGCACCGCGCCGCAACCCGGGCAACCGGCACCGGCGTGGCTGCTGGTCGATGCACGCGCGCGGCGCAGCGGCGAGGCGATGCTGCAGCAGGCACTGGCCGAGCGCGGTGACGACGACGCACTGCAGGTGCTCTGGCTGCAGGATGACGCACCAGCGCAACGACCGCGCCAGCGCCAGCTGCCCACGCACTTCGACGATGCCGCACTGCATGCACTCCTGGCCGCACCTGTCACGCCTGCCCGTCCTGCCGCCCTGCTTTCCAGTGCCGGAGATGGGGTACCCGCGCCGGTGCTGCCGCCACTGCACCTGCGCGTGCTGCTGGTGGAAGACAATACGGTCAACCGGATGGTGGCCGAGCAGCTGCTGCGCGTATTCCAGTGCGAGGTGCGCAACGCCGTCGATGGCGAGCAGGCATTGGCCGCTCTTCGCGAAGGCGGCGTGGACATCGTGCTGATGGATTGCCAGATGCCGGTGCTGGACGGCTACGCCGCCACGCGCCACTGGCGTGCGGAAGAAGCGGAAACCGGGCGAGCGCGCCTGCCGATCATCGCGATGACCGCCAATGCCATGGCCGGCGACCGCGAGCGCTGCCTGCAGGCTGGCATGGACGATTACCTGTCCAAGCCGATCGCCCGCGCCACGCTGCATGCGCTGTTGAAGCGCTGGGGTGGCGGTAAAGCCGCATCGCCTGCACGGCCTTCTGCAGAGCCGAGCATGGCTCGGCTGACGGCCAACAGCAGTGGGGCTCCATCAGCCGAGCATGGCTCGGCTCTGCAGGACGATGACAGCCGAGTGGGCTCCAAGCCACAACCGGTACTCGACCGCGATGTGCTGGACGAACTGCACGCGGTGATCGGCGACGCCGCCATCCAGATCGTGTCGGTCTTTCTTGACGATGCGCCAGCGATGGTGCAGCAGCTGCAGCAGGCCGCGCAGAGCGGCGACGAGCCCCGCCTGCAGGCGGTCGCGCACAGCCTGAAATCGTCGAGTGCGAACGTGGGAGCCCTGTCGCTGTCGGCGGTCGCGCAGCGCATCGAACGCGAGGCCCGTGGTGGCAGCCTGCAGCGCCCCGCGGTGGCGGTCGCGCTGCTGGTTGCCGAATTCGCCCGGGCACGTGTGGCGCTGACGGGCTACCTGGCGCAGCATCGTGCCGGCCAGGACAGCTGACTCACTCTTCCAGCTTGCTCAGCAGGTACTTGGGCTCGCCGATGCGCTCGATCAGGTCGAGCTGGGTTTCCAGCCAGTCGATGTGTTCTTCTTCCGAATCGAGAATCTTCACGAACAGCTGGCGGCTGACATAGTCGCCGACCGAATCGGCATAGGCGACGGCCTCGCGCAGGGTGACCACGCCGTCGCGCTCCAGCGACAGGTCGCACTGCAGGATCTCGGTCGGGTTCTCGCCGATGCGCAGCTTGCCCAGCGCCTGGAAGTTCGGCAGGCCTTCGAGGAACAGGATGCGGTCGGCGAGCATGTCGGCATGCTTCATCTCGTCGATCGATTCCTTGTACTCGTGCTCGGCCAGTTCCTTGATGCCCCAGTTCTTCAGCATCTTGGCGTGCAGGAAGTACTGGTTGATCGCGGTCAACTCGTTGTAGAGGACCTTGTTGAGGAATTCGATGACCTTGGTGTCGCCCTTCATGGGATGCTCCTGCACGCTGAAAACGCAGGCACTTTAACGCCTTGCCTGCGGCCGTGAAGGAACGCGAATCGTGCGCATTGGCCTGTGCGGCCGCACGTGAAGGATGCGAAAGCGCGGCGTCAATGCGCCGCGAAGAAACGATCAGGCAACCTGGGCCAGGCCCAATACCGGCAGCGGCAGATCGTGGGTCGCACGCGCCTTGGCCAAGAGGTCCGCGGCCATGTCCAGGCAGGAACCGCAGGTCGCACCACAGCCGGTCCGCATGGTCAGTTCGGCCACCGTGCTGACACCATGGCTGGCGGCTTCGCGGATCTGGTGGTCGGTGACTCCGTTGCAGATGCAGACGTACACAGGCGGGAACCGGGCTGACAGGCCAGGAGCGGCCTGGTGGCTATTCCAATGGAAACGAGAATGGTTGTCAATCAGAGACCTGAACCATTCTCGATACCGTTCAGCCCGTCAGCTGGCTGGGCCATCACCCGTGGCCTTCTTCGGCCAGTAGCCGCGCGTCCGCGGGCGCTTACGCGGGCGGTCGTGGCCGGCCGTGTGGCCGGGCATCCAAGCCTCGGCGGCGCTCTTGGGCATGGCGGTTACGCCCTGTCCGGCGACCCCGCGCGCCAAAGGCGCCAGATGACGCAGTGCGCGCGCATAGACGCCGCGCTTGAACACCACCACATGCTCCACCGGGTACCAGAAATCGACCCAGCGCCAATGATCGAACTCGGGCGAGTCAGTGTGGTCCAGCTTCACATGGGATTCGTCGCCGGTCAGGCGCAGCAGGAACCAGACCTGCTTCTGGCCGATGCAGACCTGCCGCTCGTTGCGGCGGATGGCCCGCGCCGGCAGCTTGTAGCGCAGCCAACCGGGCGTGGCCCCGAGCACTTCCACATGCTCAGGCAGCAGGCCGGTTTCTTCCTGCAGTTCACGATACATGGCCTCGACGGGCGTCTCATCGGTGTTCATGCCCCCTTGCGGAAACTGCCAACCATCCCGGCGCACGCGTCGTGCCCAGAACACCTGGCCGTCCTGCCGCATCAGCACAATGCCGACGTTCGGTCGATAGCCGTCCGGATCGATCACGATGCGGACTCCTAAGAAAATCTACTGCCCGGGACTATCCCACGCCCTCTGTCGGCCCACAAGCACGGCACAAAAGTGTTGACAGGGACGGTACACATCCGCAGAATAGCGGGCTCACCAAGGCTATGTAGCTCAGCCGGTTAGAGCACAGCACTCATAATGCTGGGGTCGGTGGTTCGAGTCCACCCATAGCCACCACACTGAAAATGAAGTTGTTTTTCAGCGTGATAAGTGAGAAAATCGTTGTACGTTTTGCCCCGTCGCCAAGCGGTAAGGCACCTGACTCTGACTCAGGCATTCGGTGGTTCGAATCCATCCGGGGCAGCCAAATTAAAAGCAAAAGGCCAGATCGAAAGATCTGGCCTTTTGCTTTTAATTTGGTCACGCATTCCACCTTATCCCCGCGCCTGTCGGCGCACCCCTTGAACAACAAGGGGGCTCTTCTCCAGAGAGAGGCCCGGGGTCGGACATGCAAAAAGACGGGTAGTGCCGGCCGCTGGCCGGCAACCACGAAATGCCTGACTCCAAAACGACAAAAGCCCGGCCGAAGCCGGGCTTTTGCTTTTCCATCCAGCGGGCCCCCGAAGGAGCCCAACCAGGCGCAGCAGATCAGCGCTTGGAGAACTGGGTGGCGCGGCGGGCCTTGTGCAGACCGACCTTCTTACGCTCGACTTCGCGGGCGTCGCGGGTCATGAAGCCAGCCTTGCGCAGCTCGGACTTCAGGCTTTCGTCGTACTCGACCAGCGCACGAGCGATACCCAGACGGATCGCACCGGCCTGGCCGGTGGTGCCGCCGCCAGCGGCGGTGACCAGGATGTCGAAGCTTTCGGTGTTCTTGGTCAGCTCGAGCGGCTGGCGCACGATCATGCGCGCGGTCTCACGACCGAAGAACTCGTCCAGCGGACGACCATTGACGGTGATGTTGCCCGAACCCTTGCGCAGGAACACGCGAGCGGTGGAGGACTTGCGGCGGCCAGTGCCGTAGTTTTGAGTGATAGCCATGATTAGATATCCAGAACCTGCGGCTGCTGTGCGGCGTGCGGATGCTCAGTGCCGGCGTAGACCTTGAGCTTGCGGTACATCTGGCGACCCAGCGGGCCCTTCGGCAGCATGCCCTTGACGGCGATCTCGATCACGCGCTCCGGGTGGCGCTCCAGCGCCTGGGCCAGGGACTCGGTCTTCAGGTTGCCGATGTAACCGGTGAAACGGTGATACATCTTGTCCTGCAGCTTCTTGCCGGTGACGGCAATCTTTTCTGCATTGATGACGACCAGGTAGTCGCCGGTATCAACGTGCGGGGTGTAGACCGGCTTGTGCTTGCCACGCAGACGGCGGGCCAGCTCGGTGGCGAGACGGCCCAGGGTCTTGCCCTCGGCGTCGACGAGGTACCAGTCGCGCTGGACGGTCTCGTTCTTGGCAGTGAAAGTGCTCATGAAGAACTCTAGGTTAGGTCGGGCTCATTGCGGCGAAAGGCTCGCCGGAACTCTGCCACGCGTTGTGAAAAGGTGAAGTGCAAGAGGCGGGATTGTACTGGCCTTGCCAGCCACTTGCAAGTGGACCGTCAGGCCGGGTTGGCACGGACGCAGGGCCGGGCGAGAATCGGGGGGAACTTCCGCCCCACCGCGTACTGCCATGACCGTGCTCCGCCAGACCACCCCGCTGGACCACCTGCTGACCGAGGCGCAGCGCGCCCTGGACACGGTGTTCGGCAACCCACCGGCGGCCCGCCCCTACCCGGCTGCGGAGACCGACGAGCCCGGCATGGGCAGCGCCGAGCGCCGCCATGCCGCCGGCCTGATGCGGATCAACCACGTCGGCGAAGTCTGTGCGCAGGGCCTGTATTTCGGCCAGGCCGCCGTGGCCCGCGACCCGGCCACGCGTGAACACCTGCTGGAAGCGGCCCAGGAAGAGACCGACCATCTGGCCTGGTGTGCCACCCGGCTGGCCGAACTGGACAGCCGTCCCAGCCTGTTCAACCCGCTGTGGTACGCCGGCAGCTATACCATCGGTACGCTGGCCGGGCTGCGCGGTGACGGCTGGAACCTCGGCTTCGTGGTCGAGACCGAGCGCCAGGTGGAGGCCCACCTGGACGAGCATCTGGTCGACCTGCCGCCCGGCGACCTGCGCAGCCGCGCGGTCATCCAGGTGATGAAGGAGGACGAGGCCCGCCATGCCGAGCACGCCGAGCAGGCCGGCGCACGCCGCCTTCCGTTCCCGATTCCGGGCGCGATGGCACTGGCCTCCAGGGTGATGAAGACCATCGCCTACCGCATTTGAAGGGTCGCGCGGCCCCCCCCGGGGGGGGCCCACCCGGGGGGGGGGGGGGGGGGGGGGGGGGGGGGGGGGGGGG
>NZ_JAPTFO010000095.1:0-12832 GCF_030985515.1 Stenotrophomonas sp. Sm10 | reverse complement strand
CCCGCACCAACGGCGCGGGCCTACCAGGAGGTGCGGGGGGGCCGACGGTGGGGCCCGACCGTTGGTCGGGCCATCAATCAGTTGGGCGAGACCAGCTTCAGGCCGATCACGCCGGCTACGATCAGGCCCACGCAGGCCAGGCGGGCCGGCGATGCGCTGTCGTTGAACAGGTAGATGCCCAGCACCGCCACGCCCATGGCACCGATGCCGGTCCAGATCGCATAGGCCGTGCCGACCGGGATGCTCTTCATCGCCTGGCTCATCAGGTACAGGCTGATCAGGGCGGACACCACCGTGGCAACGGTGGGCAGGGGTTTGCTGAAGCCTTCGGAGTACTTCATTCCGAGGGCGAAACCGATCTCGAACAGGCCGGCCAGCAGCAGGTAGATCCAGGGCATGGGTGGGGGCTCCTTACCTTTTGGGGAAAAAACGAAACGGCCCCGTGTTTTCACACCGGGCCGTGGGTCGGTACATCACCATGGAGCCAATCGCGCGTGCGACGCCAGTTCCATGGGGCGGGTCGTCCCGCCTGGGTGGCGATGCCTGCGGGCATCGCACATGGGGCTTACTCGGACAGGTTCCGGCCGTGGAACAACTCTTCGATCTCGCGCTTGAGCAGCGCCTCGATCTTCATGCGCTCCTTGAACGACAGGTTCCTGGCCTTTTCCTCGAACAGGTACTGGTCCAAGTCGAAGTCCTTCAGGTGCATCTTCGTGTGGAAGATGTTTTCCTGGTAGACGTTGACGTCGAACATCTCGTAACGCGACTTGATGTTCTTGGCCAGGAAGTTCTGGATCGAGTTGATCTTGTGGTCGATGAAGTGCTTCTTGCCCTTCACATCACGGGTGAAGCCACGGACGCGGTAGTCCATGATCACGATGTCCGATTCCAGGCTCTCGATCAGGTAGTTCAGGGCCTTCAGCGGGGAAATGACGCCACAGGTGGCCACGTCGATGTCCGCGCGGAACGTCGCGATACCTTCCTGCGGATGGGTCTCCGGGTAGGTATGGACCGTGATGTGGCTCTTGTCCATGTGCGCGACCACGGCGTCGGAGATCAGCTCCTTGCCGGCCAGCTTCTTGTCGATCACCGGTTCTTCGGAGATCAGGATGGTCACCGAGGCACCCTGCGGGTCGTAGTCCTGGCGGGCCACGTTCAGGATGTTGGCGCCGATGATCTCGGCGACATCGGTCAAGATCTGAGTCAGCCTGTCGGCGTTGTACTCTTCATCGATGTATTCAATGTAACGCTGACGCTCCTCTTCGGTGCGCGCGTAACACACGTCATAGATGTTGAAGCTCAGCGCCTTGGTGAGGTTGTTGAAACCCTGCAGCCTCAGGCGAGGCAACGGCTTGACCACGGCGGTCGATTCCTGTGTAAGAAGGGAAAGGGGGAATTATGGGGCAAACTGCCCCCGGGGGGAACGTGAAGAGCGCTCACATCTGGCACACTGTTTGCCCTTAACAATTGCGCTGGTTAAGCTCCGCTATCGACCCCGTGAATCCGTTCATGCGCAGAGGGAGCGCTCCTATCGTGTCAACCGTGCGCCTAGCTAGCAGTCCACTGGCCCTGGATATCGCCACAATCGATCGTTTCCTGGCGCACAGCCACAGGCGGCGATACCCCACCCGTACCGACGTCTTCCGGCCCGGGGACCCGGCGGGAACCCTGTATTACGTCATCAGCGGCTCGGTTTCGATCATGGCCGAGGAAGATGACGATCGCGAGCTGGTGCTGGGCTACTTTGGTGCCGGCGAATTCGTCGGCGAGATGGGTCTGTTCGTCGAATCGGACCGCCGCGAGGTGATCCTGCGGACCCGTACCGCCTGCGAGCTGGCCGAAATCAGCTACGAGCGCCTGCATCAGCTGTTCCTCGGCCCGCTGTCGGCCGATGCCCCGCGCCTGCTGTATGCGCTGGGCCAGCAGATTTCCAAGCGCCTGCTCGACACCAGCCGCAAGGCCAGCCGCCTGGCGTTCCTGGACGTGACAGACCGGATCGTGCGCACCCTGCACGACCTGGCGCAGGAACCGGAGGCGATGAGCCATCCGCAAGGCAGCCAGCTGCGTGTATCGCGCCAGGAGCTGGCGCGCCTGGTCGGCTGCTCGCGCGAGATGGCCGGCCGCGTGCTGAAGAAACTGCAGACCGACGGCCTGCTGCATGCCCGCGGCAAGACCGTGGTGCTGTACGGCACCCGTTGACCGTTGAGCACCCGGTGGGTGCGGACCTTGGTCCGCACTCCCTGGCGCGCTAGGCTCGGTGCATGGAGCTGAGCAGCGAATTCTGGTGGTTCATCCTCATCGGCCTGGGCGCACAGCTGGTCGACGGCGCGCTGGGCATGGCGTTCGGCCTGGTGTCCTCGTCGGTGATGCTGAGCATGGGCCTGCCGCCGGCGCAGGTCAGCGCCAGCATCCACACCGCTGAAGTGTTCACCACGGGCGCCTCGGGGGTGTCGCACCTCGCAGCCGGAAATGTCGATAAGCGCCTGTTCCTGCGCCTGGCCCTGCCCGGCGCAGTGGGCGGCGCCCTGGGCGCGTACGTGCTCACGCAGCTCCCCGGCGAGATCATTCGGCCACTGATCTACCTGTACCTGCTGGTGCTGGCGATCATCATCCTGGCCCGCGCCGCTGGGCGCTGGATGCCCAAGGGCGAGATCCGCCGGGTGCCGGTGCTGGGCTTCTTCGCCGGCCTGCTCGACGCCAGCGGCGGCGGTGGCTGGGGGCCCATCGCCACGTCCACCCTGCTCGCCCGCGGCGGCCAGGCGCGCACCACCATCGGAACAGTCAACGCAGCCGAGTTCGTGGTCACGTTGACGGTGTCAGCGACCTTCCTGTTGTCGATGGGCGTGCAGCACCTGCAGATCGTCGCCGGCCTGCTGATCGGCGGCATGATGGCAGCGCCGGTGGCGGCGATCCTGGTCAAGCGGGTGAAGGAGCGCTGGGTGCTGGTGGCCGTGGGCGTGCTGGTGCTGGGCATCAGCCTGTTCCAGATCGGCCACGCGGTGTACGGGCATCTGGGCCGCTGAGCGCTTGCCGGGCATGGCCCGGCGGATCATTCACCGTGAGATGGGGTCAGAGCCCCTTCGGGGATCTGACCCTTGGATCAGGCCTTGTCGCCACCACGGTCCACGCAGCCCCAGTTGAGGATGCGGGTGCCGGCGGGCAGCACGCGGCGGAAGAACGCCACCCGGCCCGGCTTCGGGTTCACCACCACCGGTGCCTTGGCCGCCAGCAGCAGCGGCAGGTCGGCGGTGCTGTCGGAGTAGGCGATATCAATATCGCCGTAGCCGCGCTCGCGCAGCATGCGCATTTTCTCTTCGTTGTGGCAGTGACGGGTTGGACCGACGCCGCCCAGCCGTGGGCCGACCTCGGTACCGATCACCGGCACATCCTGATGGGCCACGAAGGCCAGGATCGCGCGTGCAAGCTCCGGCGGCGCACCTGTGGCAACCACCACGCGGTCGCCCTTGGCCCGGTGCGCGGCGAACACCTCCAGCGCCTGCGGCAGCAGCTTGGCGCGCATCTGCGCCTCGTTGCGCAGCACATAGGCGTCGATCACCTTGTTGAAATCGCGCGCACGGTGCAGGCCGAAACTGCCGATCCACACGTAGACCGAAATGCCGGCACGACGGGTCGGCAGCAGCGCCACCATCGGCCCGGCGATCGGCGTGACCAGCAGCGCCGCCAGCATGCGCAACGGGTTGCGCCTGATCAGCGAGGCGAACAGATGGGTGCCCGAATCGCCGTCGTAGAGGGTGTGGTCGAAGTCGAAGACCACCAGCGGCGCATCCTCGCGCGGCGTCGGATAGTGCGTTTTCATGCCGCGAAGAATAGCTGACGCAGGCCCTCGCCCGGCTCTTCCACGCGCATGAAGGCCTCGCCCACCAGGAACGCGTGGATGCCGGCATCACGCATCAGCGCCACGTCCTGCGGCCCCAGGATGCCACTCTCGGTGACCAGCAGGCGGTCGCGCGGCACGGCCTGCTGCATGTCCAGCGTGGTCTGCAGCGACACCTCGAAGGTGCGCAGGTTGCGGTTGTTGATGCCGATCATCGGTGCCGGCACCTGCAGCGCACGCTCCAGTTCGTCGATGTCGTGCACTTCCACCAGCACGTCCATGCCCAGCGACAGCGCCAGTTCGGACAAGGTGGCCAGCTGGGTGTCGTCCAGCGCGGCCACGATCAGCAGGATGCAGTCGGCGCCCAGCACGCGCGCTTCGTACACCTGGTAGGCGTCGATCACGAAGTCCTTGCGCAGCACCGGCAGCGTGCAGGCCTCGCGGGCCTGCTGCAGGTAGGCGTCGGCACCCTGGAAGAAGTCCACGTCGGTCAGCACCGACAGGCAGCTGGCACCGCCGAATTCGTAGCTGACGGCGATGTCGGCCGGGCGGAAGTCCGGGCGGATCACACCCTTGGACGGGCTGGCCTTCTTCACCTCGGCGATCACCGCCGGGTCGCCATTGGCCACCGCCGCCTGCAGCGCGCGCACGAAGCCGCGTACCGGCGGGGCGCTGGCCGCGGCGGCCTGAAGCTCCTCGAGCGGGCGCTGGGCGCGGCGCTGGGCCACTTCTTCGGCCTTGCGGGCCAGGATCGTCTGCAGGATGTCGCTCATCGTCTTCGGGTCGGTGCGGGGGCGGTGAGGACGGCCATTATCGGGCCATCGACGGGGTCAGGCTGAACCGCGCGCTCAGGCAACCAGCGCGCGGGTGGTTTCCACATACTGCTGCAGGCGCTGGCGGGCGCTGCCATTGGCGATGGCGGCACGGGCACGGGCCAGGCCATCGCCGATATCGCTGGCCACGCCGGCAACGTACAGGGCGGCACCGGCATTGAGCGCCACGATGTCCAGCGCCGGGCCCGGCTCGTTGTCCAGCACCGCGCGCAGCATCTGGATGGACTGTTCCGGGCCGTCCACGCGCAGGTTGCGGCTGGCCGACATGGCGATGCCGAAGTCTTCCGGGTGGATCTCGTACTCGCGGACCTTGCCGTCGCGCAGCTCGCCCACCAGGGTGCCCGCCCCCAGCGAGATCTCGTCCATGTTGTCGCGGCCCCAGACCACCATCGCGCGCTCGGTGCCCAGTTCGCGCAGCACGCGGGCCTGGATGCCCACCAGATCGGGATGGAACACGCCCATCAGCACAGACGGCGCGCTGGCCGGATTGGTCAGCGGGCCGAGGATGTTGAAGATGGTGCGCACGCCCATCTCGCGGCGTACCGGCGCGACCACCTTCATCGACGGATGATGGATCGGCGCAAACATGAAGCCGATGCCGGTCCGCTCGATGGCCGCGGCCACCTGATCCGGCTGCAGTTCGATCACCGCGCCCAGCGCTTCCAGCGCATCGGCACTGCCGGACTTGGACGACACGCTGCGATTGCCATGCTTGGCCACGCGCGCGCCGGCGGCGGCCGCGACGAACATCGAGCAGGTGGAGATGTTGAAGGTGTGCGAGCCATCGCCACCGGTACCGACGATATCAACCAGGTTGGAGGTATCGGCCACCGGCACTGGCCGGGCGAATTCACGCATCACGGTGGCCGCCGCGGCGATTTCGTCCACGGTCTCCTTCTTCACGCGCAGGCCGGTGAGGATCGCGGCGGTCATCATCGGAGACACATCGCCGCGCATGATCTGCCGCATCAGGTCGACCATTTCGTCGAAGAAGATTTCGCGGTGCTCGATGGTGCGATGCAGGGCTTCCTGGGGGGAGAAGCTCATGGGTATGCTCCTTGGATCAGGCCGCCGGGCGCTGGAGGAAATTGCGCAGCAGCGCGTGGCCGTGTTCGGTGAGGATGGATTCGGGGTGGAACTGCACGCCTTCCACCGGGAACTGGCGGTGGCGCAGGCCCATGATCTCTTCGATCGAGCCGTCCTCGTTCTCGGTCCAGGCGGTCACTTCCAGGCAGTCGGGCAGACTGTTCTTGTCCACCACCAGCGAGTGGTAGCGGGTGGCCTGGTAGCGGTCCGGCAGGCCGGCGAACACGCCCTTGCCTTCATGGCGGATCGGCGAGGTCTTGCCGTGCATGATGTTGCCGGCGCGGATGACGGTGCCGCCGTAGACCTGGCCGATGCCCTGGTGGCCCAGGCACACGCCGAGGATCGGCGTGGTCGGGCCCAGGCGTTCGATCAGCTCCAGCGACACGCCCGCTTCGTTGGGGGTGCACGGGCCGGGCGAAATGACGATGCGCTCGGGCTTCTGCGCGGCGATCTCGTCCACGCTCATCGCATCGTTGCGCACCACCTTCACTTCGGCGCCCAGCGTCTGCAGGTACTGCACGAGGTTGTAGGTGAAGCTGTCGTAGTTGTCGATCATCCACAACATGGTCAGGTTCCGTCGCTTATCAGGAAAATGGCGTACACGTTTTCGGTGTAGGTGATGGGGCCGGCTTCAATGGATTCGGGCTCAGCGGGCGCGGGCGCGGAGGCGGGCGCGTAGCTGCCGGTCACCGAGATCCTGTCGAGGTCCCCGCCGTCCTCGCCCTGCTGCGGCCATTGCCCGGCCCGGATGCCGTAGGCGAAGTCCGGCGCCACATCGGAGATGCTGTACAGGCCACGCACTCTTGTTCCATAGGCCTTGGCCAGGCCCTGCGCGGACTCGCGGGTCTGGGCCGCTGCCTCGCCCTTGAGTTCGCGGCGCAGCGCCACTTCGCCCGAATAGGTCGGCGCCAGGCTGCTCACCTGTACGTTCTCGTTGGCCTTCAACGCCCCCAGCACATCCTGCATCGCCTTCACGCTGGCGAAGCTGGCACGCAGCTGGCGCGATACGCGGGTACCGATGAAGACCTGCCGGTTCTGCTCATAGCGCGTGGCCGGGCCGATCCGCAGGTTGTCCGCACGCACGCTGCCGTCCACCGCCTTGTGCTGCTTGAACAGTGCCAGCACGCGGGCAACGTTGTCCTGCACGCGGCGGCGCGCGGCGTCGGCGTCCATGTCGGTCTCTTCGATGTTCAACTGCAGGCCGAACCGGTCCGGCATCACCGTGCGGCTGCCCTGCCCCTTCACCAGCAGGTGCGGCTGCGAGGGAATCGTGTTGGCCTGCGCCCACGCAGACGGGGCCATCGTGGCCAGCAGTGACGACCACAGCAATGCGCTCAGCAGCTTCATGCGGTACTCCTTGTCTTGAATGAGAACAGCGGAAGGTGCCGCGGCGCAGGCCACGGCACGGGGAGGATCACAGGCCCTTGGCGGCCTGGGCGACGGCGCGGAACAGCGCGCGGCCCTTGTTCATCGTCTCATCCCATTCCTTGTCCGGGTCCGAGTCGTAGACGATGCCGGCGCCGGCCTGCACGTACAGGCGGCCGTCCTTGATCACCGCGGTGCGGATCGCGATCGCGGTATCGGCATCGCCGTGCCAGCCGATGTAGCCGATGCTGCCGGCGTAGACATTGCGCTTGATCGGTTCCAGCTCGCGGATCACTTCCAGCGCGCGGATCTTCGGCGCGCCGCT
Source organism: Stenotrophomonas sp. Sm10 (assembly GCF_030985515.1). NCBI lineage: Bacteria > Pseudomonadati > Pseudomonadota > Gammaproteobacteria > Lysobacterales > Lysobacteraceae > Stenotrophomonas > Stenotrophomonas sp. Sm10. The sequence goes on along the minus strand of NZ_JAPTFO010000095.1, from coordinate 5,388 downwards.
GACCGTGCCGGCCGGGAAGGTGGCACGCAGCACGTCGGCATAGCTCAGGCCCGGCTGCAGCTGCCCGGTCACTTCGCTGACGATGTGCATCACGTGGCTGTAGCGTTCGATCACGAACTGCTCGCCCACCTCCACGGTACCTGCCTTCGAGACGCGGCCGGCATCGTTGCGGCCCAGGTCGATCAGCATCAGGTGCTCGGCGCGTTCCTTCGGATCGGCCAGCAGCTCGGCTTCCAGCGCCAGGTCCAGCTCGGGCGTGGCGCCACGCGGGCGGGTGCCGGCGATCGGGCGCACGGTGACTTCGCCGTCCTGAAGGCGTACCAGGATTTCCGGCGATGAACCGACCACCTGCAGGTCGCCGACATCCAGGAAGTACATGTACGGCGACGGGTTCAGCGCACGCAGCGCGCGGTACACATCCACCGGGCGCGCCTTGAACGGCACGCTCAGGCGCTGGCTGAGCACCACCTGGAAGATGTCACCGGCGCGGATGTATTCCTTGCTGCGCTGGACCGCATCGACGAAGCCTTCGCGGGTGAAGCCGGAGACGAAGTCGGACTCGTCCAGCACGTCGCTGTTGAGCGGTGCGGGATAACCGGCGCCGGGCGCGCGCAGCTTGGCAGTCAGCGCATCCAGGCGTGCCTGGGCCTGCTCGAAGGCGCCCTCGACCCGTGGGTCGGCGTGCACGATCAGGTACAGCCGGCCCTTGAGATTGTCGAACACCGCCAGCTCGTTGGAATCCAGCAGCAGGATGTCCGGCGTGCCCAGCTCATCGCGGCCGGCCGGCGGGGCCAGGCGCGGCTCGATGTAGCCGATGCACTCGAAACCGAACCAGCCGACCAGGCCACCGGTGAAGCCCGGCAGGCCTTCCAGCTTCGGCACCGAGTGGGCGCTGCGCAGCGCCTCGACTTCGGCGAACGGGTCGGCCACTTCGCGGGTGTCCGCCACCTGGCCGTCTTCGCGCACAGTCAGCGTGTGGCCATGGAAGGCGTACACGCGACGCGCCGGCAGGCCGATGATCGAGTAACGACCAAAGCGCTCGCCGCCTTCGACGGATTCAAACAGGTAGGTATTGGGGCCGTCGGCGAGCTTCAGATAGACCGAAAGCGGCGTGTCCAGGTCGGACAGCACTTCACGGACGACGGGAATGTGGGTGTGGCCTTCAGCGGCCTGCTGCTGAAACTGAGCGTGCGAGTTCAAGACGACTTTCCTTCCGGGACACAGCGTTATGGGGGCGGACGACGGCAACGGGCCACCATCGCCACCAACGGCGTGCGGAAGAAAGGGTATGCGGGGTCGTCAGGCTGGACACCCCCTGACTGTATCGCAGCCGGGGCGGGAGGGGAACCCTGGGAAACTGAACCACGGGAAAGCACAGGGCTCATGGCGGGGACCGGTGGGGGACCGGCGCGGGAACCGGTGGAGTCGACTGTTAGTCGACTGCTCTTCGTCCCGACGGTAAAACCGGCGCTACACGCGTAAGTCGACTAACAGTCGACTCTACCCCGCCTACCCCGCCAGCAACGGGCAACCGACCGGCAGGTGCATGCGCACCCTGCCCGGCACGCACTCGATGCGGAACTGGCGGGCCTGGACTGGTTCGCCGTCCAGGTTGAGGGTCAACGGGCGCTCGGACTCCACCTGCAGCCACGGCAGCCGCGCACGCGTGGCCAGCTGTTCCAGCGCCGCCTGGGTGCCCGACTTCAGCATCTGGCCGAGCGTGGCGGTGACCTCACCCTCCAGTTCCGGAAGCACGGTGACATCCAGCAGCCCATCGTCGATCATGGCCTGCGGGCACAACTGCTGGCCACCGCCGGCCTGCCGGCCATTGCCGATGCCCAGGGCGATGAAGTCGCCTTCCCACGCGAAATCCGGGCCGGACAGCCGCGCGGTGATCGGCTCGATGCGGCCCAGCTTGGCGATGCCGGTGATCACATAGGCCAGCCCGCCCAGCATCTTCTTCAGGCCGGCATCGGTCTCCACCGTCACCTGCGTGCCGAAGCCACCGCTGGCGAGATTGGCGCACCACCAGGGCGTGCCATCGGCATCCACGCGCAACAGGTCGATGGACCGTGCCGGCACCTGGCCGATCAGCGCGAGGGCATCGCCGGGCTCAGTGGGAATGCCTGCCGACGTGGCGAAGTCGTTGGCGGTCCCCATCGGAATCAACGCCAGCGAAGGCAGCGCTTCCGCCGGTTCCTCACGATGGGCCAGCGTCTCGGCCACCGCGCTGAGCGTGCCATCGCCACCGGCCGCCACGATCACGTCCACGCCATGATTGATGGCCTCGGAAACGTAGCGTTCGGCGTCACCGTCTTCCCAGGTCACCCGCACCTCCAGCTGCACGCCCTGCCCGCGCCAATGGCCCACGGCGTCGCGCAGTTCATCGTTGCCAGCCGATTTGCCGTTGAGGATCAGGCGCCAGCGCGGGGTGGTCATGCGGTACTTCCAGATCAGGGCGGCACAGGCTAGCAATGCACTGTTTGCCCGCAGTGAATGTCACGCAGGTGTCATTCAGCTGCTGGAGAATGGAAGGCCATAGCAGGGACGACGGATGGAGGCAGGATCAGCCTCCCACGCATGCAGCGAGGCCACGCCAGTGATTGGCGTGGCCTTTTTTTTGCCGGCCGTAGATCCACGCCATGCGTGGATGCATTTCACGTCAACCGTTGGCGAAATCGTGCAGCGCCTGGCCCTGCAGCCGGTACACGGTCCACTCGTCCTGCGGCTTTGCGCCGGCGGCGGTGTAGAACTCGATGGCCGGGGTGTTCCAGTCCAGCACCGACCATTCGAAACGACCGCAGCCTTCGGCCACGGCCTGGCGGGCGATGTACTTCAGCAGTGCCTTGCCGGCGCCGCCGCCGCGCTTCTCCGGGCTGATGTACAGGTCTTCCAGGTAGATGCCCTTGCGGCCCAGCCAGGTGGAGTAGTTGTAGAAATACACCGCATAGCCGATGGCCTCACCGTCGGCTTCGCAGATCAACGCGCGGGCAGTCGCATCGGCACCGAACAGGCTTTCGGCAATACCGATCTCATCGGTCTGCACCGAATGCTCGGCCTTCTCGTAGATGGCCAGTTCGCGGATGAAGCGCAGGATCAGGCCAGCGTCGGCCACGGTGGCCGGGCGGATGTTCAACACGGCCACCGTACCCATGGCTCAGCCCCTTGCCGCAGCAACGTTCGCGCGCATCTGCGCGATCACGTCCTGGTAGCTGGTCCTGGCGTTGAAGATGGCCGAACCGGCAACGAAGGTGTCAGCGCCGGCGGCGGCGATCTCACCGATGTTGTCGGCTTTCACGCCACCGTCGATCTCCAGGCGGATGTCCTTGCCGCTGGCATCGATCATCTTGCGCACCACCTTCAGCTTGTCCAGCGCCGAGGGGATGAAGGCCTGGCCGCCGAAGCCCGGGTTGACCGACATCAGCAGCACCAGGTCCAGGTCATCCAGCACCCAGTCGAGGATGTCCACCGGGGTGGCCGGATTGAGCACGATGCCCGGCTTGCAGCCCAGCGAGCGGATCAGCTGGATGGTGCGGTGCACGTGGCGGCTCGCCTCCGGATGGAAGCTGATGTAGGTGGCACCGGCCTCGGCGAAGTCCGGGATGATGCGGTCCACCGGCTCGACCATCAGGTGCACGTCGATCGGCGCGGTGACGCCGTGCTTGCGCAGGGCCTGGCAGACCATCGGGCCGATGGTCAGGTTCGGCACGTAGTGGTTGTCCATCACGTCGAAGTGGACCCAGTCCGCACCGGCAGCGAGGACGTTGTCGACTTCCTCGCCGAGGCGGGCGAAGTTGGCAGAGAGAATGGACGGGGCGATGAGGCAGTTGGACATGGCCGGGGCCTTCGGAACGGGGAAAGGATTCTCCCGCCCGCAGGCGGGACTGTCGGATCAGCGCTTGCGCAGGGTCTTGATGCGGTCGTAGGCGGCATTGATCCGCCGCGACTTCTGCTCGGCCTGCTGCTGCAGCTCGGGGGCGGCGCCGCCAAGCTTGTCGGGGTGGTACTGCGAGATCAGCTTGCGGTAGGCGCGCTCGATCTCGGCATCGGTGGCCTCGGAGGTCAGCCCCAGCTCCCGGTACGGGTTCTCCTTGTTCAGGCGGAACCAGTCCGAATCAAAGGCATGGCCGATCAACAGGCCGACTACCGCGCCGAACAGCGGATTGGGCCGGAACAGCAGGGCCCCGGCGATGAAACCGAGCAGTTTTCCGTACCAGCGCATGGCGCCCCAGGGTCGACCGGCGAAATGGATGCTCATTTTACGTCACAGCGGGCCCGGACCGCTTTACACTAGGCCGCCCGCTGGTCAGCGGGCCCGCCGGGTCCGCTGGGCAGCCGTATCGACAACGCCCCAGGAGTGCCCGTGCCAACCACGCTGTTGCAATCCGATCTCCCCGGCCTGCCCTTGCGCCATCGCGGCAAGGTGCGTGATGTGTTCGATATCCCGCGCGAGCGGCTGCCTGCAGGGACCCCGCCGGGCGACTACCTGCTGATGGTGGCCACCGATCGCCTGTCGGCGTTCGACGTGGTCCTGCCCGACCCGATCCCGGGCAAGGGCGAGATGCTCTGCCAGGTCTCCAACTTCTGGTTCGCCAAGACCGCGCACCTGATGCCCAACCACCTGACCGGCATCGACGTGGCCAGCGTGCTGCCCGAAGGCGTGGACCCGGCCCTGTATGCCAAGCGCGCGGTGGTCACCCGCAAGCTGAAGCCGGTGCCGGTGGAAGCGATCGCCCGCGGCTACCTGATCGGCAGCGGCTGGAAGGATTACCAGCGCACCGGCAAGGTCAGCGGCATCGATCTGCCCGACGGCCTGCGCCAGGCCGAGCAGCTGCCCGAGCCGATCTTCACCCCCTCGACCAAGGCCGCCGTCGGCGACCACGACGAGAACATCGATTTCGACGCGATGGTGAAGCAGGTCGGTGCGGACCTGGCCGAGCGCGTGCGCGACGCCACCCTGCGCATCTACAAGTTCGCCGCCGATTACGCCCGCGAACGCGGCATCCTCCTCGCCGATACCAAGTTCGAGTTCGGTACCGACGCCGATGGCCGCCTGTACATCATGGACGAGATGCTGACGCCGGATTCCTCGCGTTACTGGCCGGCCGACGAGTACGAAGTGGGTACCAGCCCGCCGAGCTACGACAAGCAGTTCGTGCGCGATTACCTGGAGACGCTGGACTGGGGCAAGACCGCCCCGGGCCCGACCATCCCGGCCGAGATCATCGAGCGCACCCGCGCCAAGTACGCCGAGGCGCTGCAGCGCCTGGCCGGGATCAGCGTCGACTGATCCCCCTGTGCCCCCGGCCGGAAAGGCGGGGGCACTCTGAAGGGGTAGTGCCGGCCGCTGGCCGGCAACCTCATGAACTCGGCTATGCTCTGGAGTGC